>JBIKZB010000234.1:0-3490 GCA_044354955.1 Flavobacterium sp.
TGAAGTCGCCATTAAATTAGTTGCATTGGCTCCAATGGCAAAAATTCCTGCTATAGCAAAAACACCTATGATTTTCCCAAGTTCTTTGAATTCTTTATTTTTTACTACCATTACGATGTAATACACAGCAATTATCAGTAATAATAACAACAAATAATACGTCATTTGGAAGTGATTTGCATTGATTTCTAACGCTGCTGAAACCATAGTAAGCAATCCACCAATGATATATTTTCTTTGAAAAACCAATAAAACTCCGGCAACTACCATTGGCATATATGCAATTGCATGTGCTTTAGCATTGTGTCCAACACCTAAAATGATAATCAAATAAGTTGATAATCCAAAGGCTAAAGCACCGAAGAAAGCTTTTAAAGGATCTACTTTCAAGACCATTAATAAAACATAAAACCCTAAGAAATATAAAAATAAATAATCCGCAGGACGAGGAAGAAAGCGTAAAGCATCATCTATCATTCCAATAACATCGTTTGGATATTTGGCTCCTAATTGATAAGTTGGCATTCCTCCAAAAGCACTATTAGTCCAATAAGGCTCTTCCCCTGTCTCTTTTCTGAAATCGATTTGTTCTTTTGCCATTCCGGTATATTGAACAATATCGGATTGAAAAATTTTATTTCCTTGTAAGATTGGGTAAAAATAAATTAGTGAAACCAAAATAAATCCTACTAAAACTAATAAATGAGGATAAAATGCTTTTATGTTTTTCATAAGTATACTTGTAAATAGGGTGCTAAAGTAATTAAAAAAAGGATATTGTTAAAATATCCTTACAGCTATTGAATCGTATTCAATTATTTTATTTCTTCATAATCAATGTATTCCCCTACCTCTTTTTTAGGCTTAGGAGTTGAAGTACTTGCTTGAGAAGCACTACTTTGCTGCTCTTGTTGTTGTCTGTATTGTTCTTGCATTTTTTCTTGCATCTTATTTACCGCTTTTTGCATTAAAATTGGGGCAAATATTCGCATTAAAAACTTGAACAAATAATAAAACAGAATAATGTAAAATATAACTTTTACAGTTCCTGTAATTGAAGCCATTTCCATGCTATAAAATTTTAAAGTTCAAAAATACAGTTATTGGTCGGTAAAACTTCAAATTTATTTCTTAAAATTATGATAAAATAACTATTTTTGGACATAAATCATTTTTCATGAAATCACTTCATACACTTTTTGCATTGACAATTGTAAGTATTTGTCAAATTTCTTATGCTCAGTTTACAGATGAAATTAATTCTAATCGTCCTGGAAAATCAATGATGGCTTTTGCGGTTGGTAAAAAAATTATTCAAACCGAAACAGGCGTTACTTATGTTTCGGAAGACCATAATACACTAAATTATCAAGCTAAAGGTTTTGTGGGTGAATTAGCAATCAGATACGGATTTTTGAAAGAAGAATTAGAAATTATAGGCGAAATTCAATACCAAAAAGACAACTTGACTTCTGGAAGTTATGAAGAAGGTAGAAGCGGCCTTAAGCAATTGACTTTAGGTGCTAAGTATTTAATTTATGATCCATTTAAAAATTACGAAGACAAACCTGACTTGTATAGTTGGAAGGCTAACCATCGTTTTAAATGGAGACAATTTATTCCAGCTTTTTCAATGTACGCTGGTGGAAATTTCAATGTTGGTGACAACCCTTTTAATTATGCGCCTGTTGGATTAGAAGAACCAAGTTTTAGTCCGAAAGTGACTGCAATTGCTCAAAACCACTTTGGAAGCCACTGGGTATTAGTAACTAACTTATCGTATGATAAAATTGGAACCGATTTTGCTAGTATAAATTATGTAGTAACTCTTACCCGAGGATTTAACGCACAATGGTCTGGATTTATCGAAAACCAAGGCTTTATGGGCGATTATTATAGTGATGGCATATTACGATTTGGTGCTGCATTTTTGTTTGATAAAAACATGCAGGTTGATGCGTCAATTGGAAAAAACATAAAAGATACGCCAGGGATTTTAAATGCTGGAATAGGTTTTTCATGGCGTTTTGCAGATCAATATGAAGAAGTTCAAATTGCAAAACCTGGAACTGAAACCAAGACCGATAAAAAAATGAAGAAAAAAGGAGAAAAAGAAGCAAAGAAAAGAAAAGATGCCGTAGAATAAAATGATAACAATTAAAGAAGCACTTACCAAAAAAGAAATGAAAGATTACGTGATGTTTTCTTTCGAATTATATAAAAATAACCCGTACTGGATACCTCCCATTATTGCTGAAGAACTTGAAACTTTTGACAAAACAAAAAATCCAGCCCTTCAAACTGCAGAAGCCCATTTTTATTTAGCCTATAAGGACAATAAGATTGTAGGCAAAATTGCAGCAATTATAAATTGGGAAGAAGTAAATTTATTAGGCAAAAGAAAAGCTCGTTTTGGATGGTTTGATGTGATTGATGACATTGAAGTTACCAAAGCGTTGTTGGAAAAAGTAGAAGAACTAGGGAAAAAACACCAAATGGATCACATGGAAGGTCCAATTGGTTTTTCAAATTTAGATAAAGTGGGTCTATTGACGGAAGGTTTTGACCAAATGGGCAATATGATTACTTGGTATAGTTTGCCATATTACAAAGAGCATTTTGAACAATTAGGTTTCGTAAAAGAAAAAGAATACATTGAAAGTACTTTCTCATTTAGTAATATAGATCCAACACAATTTACAAAATTTAGTGCACTTGTAAAACAACGATACGAATTACGAAGTCTTAACTTTACAAAGACAAAAGACATCATGCCTTATGTGGACAAAATGTTTGATTTGTTTAATGAAACGTATTCAAAATTACAATCATTTGTACCTATTAACAGTATTCAAAAAGAATATTTTAAAAAGAAATACATTAGTTTTATAAATCCAGAATTTATTAAATTCATAATGGATAAAAACGATAATATGATAGCTTTTGCTATAGTAATGCCTGGATTTTCACAAGCCCTCAAAAAAGCTAATGGAAAACTATTTCCTTTTGGATTTTATCATTTGCTTCAAGCTAGAAAACATTCAAAAGAAGTAGTTTTTTATCTTATTGGGGTTACTCCTGAATATCAAAGTAAAGGCGTTACAGCAATAATTTTTGATGAATATTATAAAATTTGTCAAGCCAAAGGCATCGATACATGTACTAGAACGCCTGAATTAGAAGAAAATCATGCCATTCATAATTTATGGAAAAACTTCAATACAAAAATCAACAAACGTAGAAGAACATATAAAAAAGAACTATAAAAAAAGGGATTCCAATTGGAATCCCTTTTTTGTTATCTATAAAGGATGATTTACTCTACATTTTGAACACTTGCCTCTGCAATTTTTGCATACGTTCCGTTTACCAATTTCTCACGAATAGCTTCAAAAGCTGCTAAAGTTTCAGAAATATCTTCTAAAGTATGAGATGCCGTAGGAATCATTCTTAATAAGATAATTCCTTTAGGAATAACTGGATACACTAC
>JBIKZB010000235.1:0-3489 GCA_044354955.1 Flavobacterium sp.
AAATAATATTCTGAAACCGCCATCAAGCGCTCAAAAGCTTTCGGTCTGTTTTTTAAAAACGCTTTAATAGTGTTTTCTAATGCAGGATTATACTCAATATTAAAAGGCGATTTAGCATCCATTTTTGCTAACCTTTTTTTCAATATTTCTGTAGATAAATCATAATTTACTTCAGAATCTATGTTGATGTCCGAAATATCAGAAAACATATTTTCAGATAATTCAGCACTTGCTAGTTCAGAAATCCAACGTTCATCAATACAATTACTTGTGCTGTGATTTACAAAAGTTGTTTTCAACGAATCCAAATAGGACATTTTTGGCAACGTTAACAAACTTTCCTTTTCTGCATTCTCTTGCCCGAAACCAGCAACCGACAGTAAAAGTGATGCAACCAGTATAAATTTTTTCATTTTGTTTTATATATTTTGAGCTTGGTAACTAATTATAACTTAATTACCAGGCTTTTATTGTATTTAATCTAATATAGCAGCAATCCCTGGTAAAGTTCTGCCTTCTAGCATTTCCAACATTGCTCCACCACCAGTAGAAACGTAACTCATTTTAGGTTCTAATCCAAATTGCTTAACCGCAGCAACACTGTCGCCGCCTCCTACCAATGAAAATGCTCCGTTGGCAGTAGATTCTGCAATATATTCTCCTAATGAAATTGTTCCATTAGCAAAGTTTTCCATTTCAAAAACTCCTAATGGACCGTTCCATAATATTGTTTTTGAATCTAAAATAATGCGTTTGATAATTTCTAAAGTTTTAGGACCTGCGTCTAAACCTTGCCAACCATCAGGGATTTGATTTACATCCACAATTTGGGTGTTTGCATCATTAGAAAATGCATCTGCAGCTACAACATCCACCGGAATGTGGATTTGAACTCCTTTTTCTTTAGCTTGTTTTAAAATTTCAATAGCTAATTCTAATTTATCATCTTCACAAATCGAATTTCCAATTTTTCCGCCTAACGCTTTCACGAAAGTAAACGTCATTCCACCACCAATAATCATGTGGTTCACTTTGTCTAAAATATTTTCAATTACTGTGATTTTTGAAGAAACTTTACTTCCACCTAATATAGCAACCACAGGTTTTTCAGAATTTTTAAGTACTTTTTCAATACTTTCAATTTCTTTAGCTAACAAATATCCAAAGCATTTTGCCTCTTTAAAAAATTGGGCAATAATTGTGGTTGAAGCATGAGCTCTGTGCGCTGTTCCAAAAGCATCATTTACATAAATATCACCTAAAGAAGCTAATTTTTTAGAGAATTCTACATCTCCTTTTTCTTCTTCAGCATAAAAACGTAAGTTTTCTAATAATAAAATTTCTCCTGGTTGTAGACTTTTGGCTGCATTTTCAGCAATTTCTCCAATACAATCTGAAGCAAAATGCACTTTTTGACCTAAAATTTCTTCCGTTTTTGAAACAATATGTTGCAACGAATATTTTGCTTCAACTCCTTTTGGCCTACCTAAGTGACTCATTAAAATAACACTTCCTCCGTCTTTCAAAATTTTATCAATTGTTGGCTTTGCTGCCTCAATTCTAGTAGCATCTGTCACTTTAAAGTTTTCATCTAAAGGTACATTGAAATCTACTCTAATAATTGCTTTTTTATTGTTGAAATTGAAGTCGTTAAGTGTTTTCATTTGTAACTAATTTTAATTTAAGTAAATGCAAATATAAATTATTGTATCTTAAATCTTTATAATAATTATTATATTTAGTAAATTTTTAAAACTTTACGGTATTGATTTTTTACTTTCTTTTCTATCAATTTTGGGATTTTTTGATTAGGTTTGTTGCATGCTTTTTAAAGATATTTTAGGACAGGAACATATTAAAAATCACTTAACTAAGAGTGCCGAAGCCGGAAGAATTCCGCATGCTCAGTTGTTTGTGGGTCCTGAAGGTTGTGGAACACTTCCTATGGCGATTGCCTATGCACAATATATTTTGTGTGGCAATGTGGGTGGAGAAAATATGGGTGAAAACACAACATGTAACCTAAAATTTGAGCATTTTTCCCATCCCGATTTGCATTTTGTTTTTCCTGTTGCCGGAACTGACACCGTTAAAAGTCATGCGGTTAGTGATAATTTCATGTTAGAATGGCGGCATTTTTTAAGTGAAAGTCCTTACGGAAGTTTGTTTGATTGGCTGAAAAATTTAGGAATTCAAAACAAACAAGGAATAATTGGGGTAGATGAGGCTACTGATATCAATAAAAAATTAGCATTAAAAGCATACGAAGGTGGTTATAAGGTTATGATTATTTGGATGGCCGATAAAATGAACGGCCCTTCCGCAAATAAATTATTGAAATTATTAGAAGAACCATCAGCTAAAACCGTTTTTATTCTGATTACCGAAAGCACCAGCGATATGTTACAAACCATTTTATCGCGTTGTCAAGTGATTGATTTTATTGGTTTGAGCGAAAGTGTGATTGCGGAAGCTTTGGTTTCACGTGAAAATTGCGATCCAACTGTTGCTAAAAAAATTGCACATCAAAGCGAAGGAAATTATAATAAAGCGTTGCATATTTTTAGAAAAGAAGACGATGAATTTCCGTTTGACGAATGGTTTGTAGAGTGGGTGAGAAGCGCATTTAGAGCAAAAGGAAATGCCGCTGCCATAAACGATTTAATTGCTTGGAGTGAAAATATTGCCGCTACCGGAAGAGAAACGCAAAAACAATTTTTACACTATTGCATACACTTCTTTAGACAAGCTTTGTTGCTTAATTATCAGGCAAACGATTTGGTTTTCTTGGAAACAAACGTGCCTAAATTTGAATTAGAAAAATTTGCTCCGTTTGTAAATGGTGCAAATATTAACGATATTTACAAAGAATTAGAAGATGCTATTTATCACATTGAAAGAAATGGAAATAGTAAAATTATTTTAACCGATTTATCTATAAAATTAACTCGATTAATTCATAAAAATACTTAATTATGACAGATGCTGCACCTATTTTGGTCTTGGCCTTATTAGCAATTACTTTTTTACAGTCTGGTTATGATAAAATTAAAGACTGGAAAGGAAACGTTGAATGGCTAAAAAGTCATTTTGCAACTACCGTTTTAGCCAAACAAGTTCCACAAGCATTAATGATTATTCTACTTTTAGAAATTGTTGCTGGTGTTTTATGCGTTTCTGGAATCATTCAGCTATTTGTACAACAACCCGTTACAAAAGGGTTAGGATATTATGGCGCAATCGTTTCGTGTGTTACGTTACTATTGTTACTTTTTGGTCAACGTTTAGCTAAAGATTATGATGGCGCTCGAACTATTGTGATTTATTTTATTCCGGCGGTTTTAGCGGTATTTTTATTGAGTTAATTGTTTAAACTCGCTTTATACAATTTTAACTCGTCCCAAGAGAATTTATCGCCGTGAATTTCTTTTAATTCGCCTAAACTTTCACCTTTAAAAGCTTTAAAAGCCGCTGTTAAATCTGAAATTT
>JBIKZB010000023.1:0-11803 GCA_044354955.1 Flavobacterium sp.
ATATTATTTGAATTCATTTTTTGTAAAGCAATAGCATTACCTGAATAGGTTGCTTGTCCACCACTATTTGGATTTGTAATGTGATTTCCTGACCATTCATACAAAACTCCATCCAATTTAAAACTCCACTTATAAATACCTGAAGAACTAGCATTATTAGCGCTTGGGTCAATAGCAGGGTCTATGGGTTCGTTACTGCAGGAATTTAAAACAAAAGAAATTGCAGTTAAAAAAAAGAATGCGATGGGTTTAAGTGATTTCATAAATTAATAGATTAAGTTTTCAAATATAAAACTAAATTTTATTTTTTTGGTACTCTGAGTAATAAAAGTAAACCTATTATAAAAAATAAAATTAGAAATAAAATGGCATTTTGAATTTTGCCTGTAACATCGGCGATATAACCATAAGTGAACATACCAATTACAATTCCTATTTTCTCTGCTACGTCATAAAAACTAAAAAATGAAGTTGTGTCTTTTGAGTCTTCAGGTATAAATTTTGAATACGTTGATCGCGATAAGGATTGAATTCCTCCCATAACCAATCCTACGAAAAATGCAGCTATGTAAAAATCAATTGGTGTGATTACAAAATAAGCATACGTACAAATTAAGATCCACATGAAATTTAAAAGTATTAATACTTTAATATTTCCATATTTTAGAACTAATCTTGAAGTAATCAACGCACCACTAATTGCCACAATTTGAATTACTAATATACTTATAATCAATCCAATAAATCTATTACTATCACTTCCCCATTGCACTTCTTTTTCTCCAAAATAAGCGGCAATAATCATAATAGTTTGTACTGCCATACTGTAAACGAAGAAAGCGCCTAAATAACGCCTCAAAGATTTCAATTCCTTTATTTGTTTCCAAACTTTTAATAACTCTTTAAAGCCATTAAAAATTATATTTTTATGCAGTTTGTTTTCATTTTTGTTGTTAGGTAAGTAATAATAGGTATACTGACTAAAACCCATCCACCAAATTCCAACTAATAAAAATGAATATTTCATCATTTGAAGTTTGTGAGAATCCTCAACTAACATTATAATTCCTAAACAAACAAGTAATAAAACAACACTACCAGCATACCCTAAACTAAATCCTTTTGCACTAATTGCATCTTGTTGTTCTTTGTGAGCGATATCGGGTAAATACGAATTATAAAAAACCAAACTTCCCCAAAAACCTATTAAAGCTAACAAATAAGAAACCAAACTTAAAACAACTGTATCAAGTGAAAAGAAATACAATGACATACATGATACAGCTCCAATGTAACAGAAAAGTTTCAAGAAAAACTTCTTATTTCCCATGTAATCAGCAATACCAGATAATAATGGTGAAATAAAAGCAATGATTAGAAATCCTATTGCTGTTACATAACTTATTAAAGCTTCGCTTCTAACCGAAAAACCAAGCAATACAATTTCTTCAATGTTTTTTTGGCGAAACAAAGCGCCATAATACAACGGAAAAATAGTAGACGAAATTACCAAAGCATAAACTGAATTTGCCCAATCATAAAAAGCCCAAGCGTTTAGAAGTTTAGAATCTCCTTTAAGAAGTTTTTGCATAGCGATTGTTTTAAAATAAAAATCCCGACAGTGTCGGGATTCAAATATAATAGTATTTTTTTAATTATTTAAAAGTAACTCCAAACTTAGCTGCTTCTGCTTTTGCTTGTGGAATTAACTCCTTAATTTTTGCAATTCGAGCAGCATTACTTGGGTGCGTGCTCATGAATTCTGGCGGTGCTTGACCTCCAGATTGAGCCGCCATTCTTTCCCAAAATGCTACAGCCATTTCAGGATTGTAACCTGCAATTGCCATCAATGTTAATCCAATCATATCCGCTTCACTTTCATGTGCTCTACTAAATGGCAACATGCCTCCAAATTGTGTAGTAGCACCATAAGCCGTCATAGCTAATTGTTGCGTTTCTTGAGATTTATTCCCCGTTGCAACAGACAATCCAGCTGCTCCTGCTTGTTGTAAAACTCCTGCACTCATTCGTTGTTGCCCATGATTAGCTAGGGCGTGAGCCACTTCATGCCCCATAACTGCTGCCATACCTGCATCATCTTTACAAATAGGCATAATTCCAGTATAAAAAACAATTTTTCCTCCTGGCATACACCAAGCATTAACTTCTTTGCTATCTACTAATTTATATTCCCATGCGTATCCTTCTAAATAACCAGCATGTCCATTTGCGTTTAACCAACGCTCTGCGGCTACTTTTATTTTAGAACCTATATTTTCTACTCTTTTTGCATCTGTTGTACCAGTAATTACTTTGTTTTCAGAAAGAAACTGATTGTATTGTTGAAACGCAGAAGGTAAAATTTCGCTATTTGGAACCAATGCTAAAGTACTTTTTCCGGTAAATGGATTTTTTGCACAAGAAACTACCAATGCAAAAGCTATCAGTCCAACAATTTTAATTTTTAAATTCATGGTAATTATTTTTTACAAATTTACATCTTTTTAATTTTCACTTGTTACATAAATCCAATTTTCATCCCTTTTTTAACTATTTTTTATAATCTCTTTTTAATACCCATTTTATATATGTTGTACCTTGCGTAAAATTTTACAACATGCCCAAAAAGAAACAAAAGCAATCTCAAGTCATAGAAATTCCAAAAGCTATTTTGTTTACAGCAAAATTTCTACAAGCAATTTCTCCTTCAATTACCACTAAGTTTGCAGCCAAACTTTTTACGACCCCAATTAAACATAAATTACCGAAGCGTGAACTTCATATGGAACACGAAAGTGTTCAAAAAAGCATCATAATTCCCGAAATTCAAAAAGAAATTGTAGTGTATGAATATGGAAAAAGTGAAAAGAAAATCTTATTAGTGCACGGTTGGTCTGGAAGAGGAACGCAATTAGTTAAAATTGCAGATGAAATGCTTAAACTGGGCTATATGACTATTAGTTTTGACGCTCCGGCTCATGGAAAATCGAAAGGAAATTCATCAATTATGATAGAATTTATTGCTTCGATTTTAGAAATTGAAAAACAGTATGGTCCGTTTGAATTTGCCATTGGGCATTCACTTGGCGGCATGTCGGTTTTAAATGCGATAAAACAAAATCTTAACGTAAAGAAAGCTATCACTATAGGATCTGGTGATATTATTCAAGACATTATAGATAATTTTATAAGTAAATTAAAAATTAAGCCTGCTTTTGGAATTAAACTAAGAAATCATTTTGAAGCAAAATATGGTGGAAAAATGGATGATTATTCCGCTTACAAAGCTGCTGAAAAAACAGAAATTCCTGTTTTAATTATTCACGATAAAGACGACGACGAGGTTTCAGTGAAAGGAGCATATCATATTCAAAGACACTTAAAACATGCTCAAATTATGATTACCGAAGGTTTAGGTCATCGTAAGATTTTAGGCGATGAAGCGGTAATTCAAAGAATAAAAGAATTTATTTCAAAATAAAAAAGTCCTTCAGTTGAAGGACTTTTTGGTTTTTTAAAAGTTTGGAGATAAATTATATTTTTTATAAAAGTTATCTAAGGCTTCCAATACCTCATCTTCTGTATCTACTACTTTGATTAAGTTCATGTCCTCTAGATTGGCATTTTTCATTTTGTCAATCATAACGGTTTTAATCCAGTCTAATAAGCCAGACCAAAAATCAGTTCCAACCAAAATAATTGGGAATTTTCCAATTTTCTTTGTTTGAATCAATGTTACTGCTTCGAACAATTCATCTAATGTTCCAAAACCACCTGGCATTACTACGAAACCTTGCGAATATTTTACAAACATTACTTTTCTTACGAAGAAGTAATCAAAATTTAAGTTTTTATCTTTATCAATGTAAGGATTATAATGTTGTTCAAAAGGCAATTCGATGTTTAAACCTACCGAAATTCCACCGCCATAATGCGCTCCTTTGTTACCAGCTTCCATGATACCAGGACCACCACCTGTAATTACACCATACCCAGCTTTACTGATTTTGAAAGCGATTTTTTCCGCTAATAAATAGTTTTTATCTTCTGGTTTTGTTCTTGCCGAACCAAAAATAGACACACAAGGTCCTATTCTTCCCATGGATTCATAACCATTTACAAACTCAGACATAATTTTAAAAATTGCCCAAGAATCGTTTGATCGTATTTCGTTCCAAGTTTTTTGCTTGAATTTTTCTTGAATTCTGTGATCTTCGTTTTCGTATTGATCTGCTGCCATAATAATTTTATTTATTTGTTGAAAAACAAAATATTAAAGTTAATAATAAAGTTTTAGCAGTGTTGTTGTGTGTAGTAATTAGGTTGCTAAGATAATTCTTTTTTCAAAAACTGCGCTGTATAACTTTTTTTATTTTTGACAATTTCTTCGGGAGTTCCTTTTGCTACAACCTCTCCACCACCTTTTCCGCCTTCATAACCAATATCAATTACATAGTCGGCTAATTTAACAACATCTAAATTATGCTCGATAATTAACACTGTATTTCCTTTTTCAACCAACACATTAATTACATCCATCAAAACTCGAATGTCTTCAAAATGCAAACCTGTTGTGGGTTCATCTAAAATATAAAAGGTATTTCCGGTATCTTTTTTAGAAAGCTCTGTGGCTAATTTAATACGTTGTGCTTCGCCACCTGAAAGTGTCGTGCTTTGTTGACCTAATGTGATATAACCCAATCCGACATCTTGAATGGTTTTTACTTTTCGATAGATTTTCGGAATATTTTCAAAGAATTCTACCGCTTCATCAACGGTCATGTTCAATACATCAGAAATTGATTTTCCTTTGTATCGAATTTCCAATGTTTCTCTATTGAATCGTTTTCCCATACAGGTTTCACATTCCACATAAACATCTGGTAAAAAGCTCATTTCAATGGTTCTAACACCTGAACCTTCGCAAGTTTCACAACGACCACCTTTTACATTAAAACTAAATCTTCCTGGTTTGTAACCACGAATCATTGCTTCAGGTGTTTGGGTATATAAACTTCTAATTTCTGAAAATACATCTGTGTAAGTCGCTGGATTGGAACGCGGTGTTCTTCCAATCGGACTTTGGTCGATATCGATTACTTTATCGATATGTTCTAAACCTTCGATTTTCTTGTAAGGTTGTGGTTTTTTTACCGCATTGAAAAAATGTGCGTTTAATATCGGATACAAGGTTTCATTAATCAATGTCGATTTTCCACTTCCAGAAACACCCGTTACACAAACTAATTTCCCTAACGGAATTTCAATCGAAACATTTTTTAAATTATTACCAGTAGCACCTGACAATTTGATGGATTTTCCGTTGCCTTCTCTTCGATTTTTTGGCACTTCAATCTTCATTTTACCGTTTAAATATTGTGCGGTAATCGTATCTTCTTTTAGTAATTCTTTCGGTGTTCCTTTACTGATGATTTGTCCGCCAAAGCGACCTGCTTTTGGACCAATATCAATCACATAATCGGCACGTTCAATCATATCTTTATCGTGTTCTACTACGATTACTGAATTTCCGATGTCACGTAAACTTTCTAACGATTTAATCAAGCGTTCGTTGTCTCTTTGGTGCAAACCAATACTTGGTTCATCTAAAATATACAAAACACCAACTAGTTGCGAACCAATTTGTGTCGCCAATCGAATACGTTGCGCTTCACCACCAGAGAGTGATTTTGAACTTCTGTTTAATGATAAATAATTCAAACCAACGTCTAACAAAAATTGCAATCTCGCTGTAATTTCCTTTACAACCTCAACAGCAATAACTTTTTGTTTTTCAGATAGATGATTGTTTAAATCGGCAAACCATTCGGATAATTCGGCAATATCCATTTGCACTAATTCACCAATGTTTTTCCCGTTTAATTTGAAATATAATGATTCTTTTCTCAAACGTGTGCCTTCGCATTCTGGACAATCATTTTCGTCCATAAATTCTTTTGCCCAACGCTTAATGCTAGCTGAATCGGAATTATCATATTGATTTTTAATGAAGTTTGAAATTCCTTCAAAATCGATTTTATAATCTTTGGTAATTCCCATCACCTTTGAAACGACAGAGAATTTCTCGTTTCCACCATACAAAATCATATCCATTGCTTCTTGCGAAATGGTTTCAATAGCATCGGTAATTTTGAAATCATATTTTTGAGCAATAATTTCCAATTGCTTGAAAATCCAAGAACTTTTATATTCGCCCAAAGGTGCAAAACCACCATTTTTAATCGATGATTTTGGATTTGGGATAATTTTTTGAAGATTAATTTCATTCACCGTTCCTAATCCGTTACAACACGGACAAGCTCCTTTTGGAGAATTGAATGAAAAATTATTTGGTTCAGGATTTGGATACGAAATTCCAGAAGTT
Source organism: Flavobacterium sp. (assembly GCA_044354955.1). GTDB lineage: Bacteria > Bacteroidota > Bacteroidia > Flavobacteriales > Flavobacteriaceae > Flavobacterium. The sequence continues at coordinate 6,386 of JBIKZB010000023.1, forward strand.
GGACACATCAAATTACGACTGTAAAAGCGAACTTCTTGGCTTTCTTGTTCAATCAACATCATTACGTCATCACCATGATACATAGCGGTTTTGATACTTTCCGATAAACGTTTGTCGGTATCTTCTTCTGTATCAATAGCCATTCTATCAATAACAATTTCGATATCGTGTGTTTTATAACGATCGACTTTCATGCCGAATTCTAAATCCCGAATCTGACCATTCACACGAACTTTTAAAAAACCTTGCTTGGCAATTTGCTCAAATAACTCACGATAATGTCCTTTACGAGAACGAACAACAGGCGCTAAAATATTGATGCGTTTTCCGTTAAAGTCCTCTAAAATCAATTGTTTTATTTGTTCATCCGAATAAGAAACCATTTTTTCACCTGAATTGTAACTGAAAGCATCAGCTCCTCTAGCATATAACAAACGTAAGAAATCGTATATTTCTGTAATAGTTCCCACAGTAGAACGAGGTGATTTACTTGTAGTTTTTTGCTCAATAGCAATCACAGGCGAAAGTCCGTCGATTTTATCCACATCCGGACGCTCTAATCCGCCCAAAAACTGACGCGCATAAGCAGAAAACGTTTCAATGTATCTACGTTGTCCTTCAGCATAAATAGTATCAAAAGCCAATGACGATTTCCCAGACCCCGAAAGACCAGTAATTACTACCAGTTTTTCGCGCGGAATAGATACATCAATATTTTTAAGATTATGGGCTCTAGCGCCAATAATTTCGATAGTTTCCTCAGTTGTGTGTTGCATAATTTTTGGCAAAACGCAAAGATACTGATTTCAAACCAATTTTTAGAGTAGACAAGTGTGAAGAAAATAAAAAAAGAAAGCGCTATAGTAAACGCTTTCTCTGTCTATTATTGATGTAATCATTGATGGCTTTTTTTGTGGTGACCCAATTTCTACCTTCTTTGTATGCATCTATTTTCCCTTGACGCGCCAATAAACTAACATATTCTTGACTATAAGGTGTATTAGGTTCGTTTACAATATTTGCAATAGATTGATACTCTTCATCGTTATCGCTTGGAATGGAAGTTAAATAAATATTTACAGTTCTTTCCAAAGCTTGACACATTAGCAAAGTTAACTTTTGATAATTACCATTATTGGCTTGGTTTAAAGCGTCGTAATATTTTTTTCTATCATTTTTTAAGATGATAGCAGGCGGAAAACCTTTTCGCATGAGTAACAAATTCATAGCTAAACGAACCGTTCTTCCATTTCCATCAAAAAAAGGATGAATCCAAACTAATTTGTGATGAAAAATGGTAGCCAACTCAATATCATTTAATTGTAATGGATTTTCATTTATAAACAGAATCAATTCATCTAGTAAATCAGAAACTTTATTAGCATTTGGCGGAACAAAATTAGCTCCAGTTATTCTAACTCCTGCATTTCTAATTCTTCCTGCAAAATCATCTTCAATGGTGCGTAACACCAAACCATGTAGTGATAAAATATCAATACTTCTTAGTACATAATCATCATTTATGATTTGATATAAATAATTAATTGCATGCTCGTGATTTTTTGCTTCAAAATGTTCTCGCAGTGATTTTCCTTTAACGGTAATTCCATCTTGAAGCACCATTTGTGTTTCTCGGAGTGAAAGTGTATTCCCTTCGATGCTGTTTGAATTATACGTCCATTCTATGGAAAGCGATTCTTTTATTTTTGAAATAGCGGAATGCGGAAGTGGTCTATTTTGATTAAGCACAGCCAATTTATCATACAATCTATCGAAAGTTGATTGAAATTCTTCTCGGTAAGATAAATCGATATTCCACATATTTATTTATTTTATAACACAAAGATAATAATATCGTTTATATTATAAAAACATTTTATCCGATATTAAGATTTTTTACATTCGAAATTAACTATCAGATGCTATATTTTAAAAAAATATCTGATTTCTTCAATATGTGGTCAGAAAAAGGCTTTGAGATTTAAATTTTGAAATTGATATTAATATTGACATTGATTTTTCAATTGAAATTACTCAATAATCATAGATTTTAAACGATGTCTATATTTCTCCAAGACAAGTTGCTTATAAATAAATCCTAAGAAAATACCATCTTTTAAAACAGGTAATACTTTAGCCCCAGATGTATCAAATTTATCCATGATGGTCTCGAGGGTTTCATCGTAAATGATTATTTCTTTTGGTTGTTGCATAATTTCTTCAACCGCAGTGTATTTTACTTTGAATTGAGAGAAAACAATAGGTCGAATTTCATCCAAATGAATTAATCCCAACAATCTACTTTTATCGTCTAAAACTGGAAAAATATGTTCATCTGATTGTTGGATTTTTTGAACCAATTCTTCCAAATTATTTTGCAAAATAATCGGTTTGAAATCGGTTTGAATTAACTTTGCAACATCAATAGAATTTAGAATATTTGAATCGCGGTTGTCTGTAAAAACTTCCCCTTTATCTGCTAAATTTTTAATATCAAACGAATATGGTTCAAAACGTTTAGAAATTGCAAAACTCACAGAAGATACTATCATTAAGGGAACCATCAAATTATAGCCACCAGTAATTTCAGCAATAAGAAAAATAGCCGTTAAAGGAGCATGAAATAATCCACTTAAAATTCCGGCCATACCAACAAGTGTGAAGTTTCCAATTGGTAATTTGGCAAATCCAATAATATTAAAGAAATAAGCTACACAAAATCCTAAATATGATCCCACAAATAATGAAGGCGCAAAATTTCCACCATTTCCACCAGCGCCTAAAGTTAAACTTGTAGCATATACTTTTATTAACATGATAGCGCCAACAAATAGCAATAAAATCCATTTTGATTCTTGAAAACGTTCGAAAATTGTATTTTGAACCAATCGCTCTGGGTTGCTATCGGCTAATAATTTAATACTTTCATACCCTTCACCAAATAATGAAGGAAAAACAAAAATCAAAACACCTAAAATAGTTGCTCCAAAAAGAGCTTTATTAATTATATTTAATTTCAACCTGCTGAAATAGTGTTCAATTTTCCTAAAAGTTCTAGCATAATTAATTGAAACTAATCCACTTAAAACCCCTAATAAAATATAATATGGTAAATTGTGATAATCGAAAAATTGGACTTTTTTAAACGAAAACAAAATGTCTTCATTCAACATTACCGTTGAAACCAAAGCTCCTGTTGCTGCACTTATCATAATTGGAATAAACGCAGTAATACTAATTTCGGCCAAAACCACTTCGATGGCAAACAAAACTCCAGCAATGGGCGCATTAAAAGCAGCTCCAACACCTGCAGCCACTCCACAAGCTAAAAGCAGCGTTCTATCTTTGTAACTTAGTCGATAATTTTGCGCATAATTACTTCCAAAAGCGGCACCCGTAATGGTAATAGGTGATTCTAACCCTGCACTTCCTCCCATCCCCACGGTAAAGGAACTCGTTATAATTTGGGCAAACATTTGTTTTCTGGGCATAATCCCTCGCTTTTTGGCAACGGCATACATAATTTGCGAAGTTCCTTTTTCAATAGAACCATCCAACACTTTTTTGATAATGATTACAGTGATGATGATTCCAATAATAGGCAAAGTACTATTACTAAATGGAAGATGTAAAATATCGTCTAACTTTTGGGATGATTTAAAAACCCAGTGCGCAAATGTTTTAAGAATAATTACAGCTAAAGCCGATGAAATTCCGACAAGAACACAAGATAAATAAATAAACTGACGCGGAGTTAAAAGCGATTTCAAAAGAAAAATAAACCGTTCTAAACGTCTGAAAGTTTTATATAAAAACGTTTTTATGGAAAATGGTTTACTTCTTGGCATTACTCTGTATTTAATTGCGAAATTAAGTTATATAATTAGAAGTTAAAAACTATACTCCATTTAATTCCTTTAATTTATATTGGCAAGAAAGAATTAATTCTTCAAAAAAAAGAAAAAATTCCGATTCAAATTCAAAATAAAAATCTTTCAATTCTACTATAGCCTCCTGCATATTAGCTCTATGTTTGGTTTTATAATCCATTTGAAAAAGAATCATCTCCATACCCGAAATCGTTGCATAGCTAACAAACCAATTTCTTGCAATCATGTAAGGCATCATGCTAATAATTCTATCGGTAAGAATATTTCTATTTGCTTCAAGTAATTTATAAAAATCATTAGCATACTTCTCTAATTTTTCGTCTGAATAAATACTCCAATTTTTTGCTAAAAAATGATCATACAATATATCCATTATTACCCCTGAATAATGACCATATTTCTCATGCAAACGATGCTTGCTTTTTCGATAAATGGGATGCGAATCGGTAAAACTATCAATATGTCGGTGTAATAAAATTCCTTTTTTAATTTCGGTATCAAATTTTTCGTAGTCATTCCCTTTGATACTATCTGCCATAAAGTTACCTATTTTTAACAAATCGTGATTACCTGATAAATAAACATGTGCTAAATAGTTCATAGTATTCTTAGTTCTTTTCGTAAATATATAAAAAAAAACTTTGTGACATTGTGTCTTTGCGAGATACATCAATTATATTTGTACAACAAAAAAGTAAAACTAATGACATTAATAAAATCAATATCAGGTATTCGTGGTACTATTGGTGGAGCGGTTGGGGACAATTTAACTCCTGTTGATGCAGTAAAATTCGCATCGGCTTATGGTTCATTTTTAAAAATAAGACACGCTTCTAAAAGTAGCGAACGATTAAAAGTAGTGATTGGAAGAGATGCCCGAATTTCGGGACCAATGATACATAATTTAGTAATGAATACGTTGGTTGGACTAGGAATTGATGTAATCGATTTAGGTTTGTCTACAACACCAACAGTGGAAATAGCAGTACCTCTTGAAAAAGCAGATGGTGGAATTATATTAACTGCTTCCCATAATCCTAAACAATGGAATGCACTTAAATTATTAAATGAAAAAGGTGAGTTTTTAAGCGGAAAAGAAGGTGAATTAATCTTAGAAATTGCCGAAAAAGAAGCCTTTGATTTTTCTGATGTTGATAATTTAGGAGAAGTTATTGAGAATAATGCCTACATGGATATTCATATTGACGAAGTACTTGAATTGCCTTTAGTAGATGCCGATTTGGTAAAAACAAAGAAATTCAAAGTAGTAGTTGATGGTGTGAATTCTTCTGGCGGAATTATTATCCCAAATTTACTTGAACAAATGGGTGTTGAAGTCGTAAAATTGTATTGCGAACCAAACGGTCATTTTCCCCACAATCCTGAACCTTTAAAAGAACATTTGGGCGATATCTGTAAATTAGTTGTGGAAGAAAAAGCCGATTTTGGAATTGTAGTGGACCCTGATGTGGATAGATTAGCTTTCATTTCAAATGATGGTGAAATGTTTGGTGAAGAATATACTTTA
>JBIKZB010000236.1:0-3453 GCA_044354955.1 Flavobacterium sp.
TATGACCATCCGTAATTGATTTTGTTTTTGATTCTGCTAGTGTGGTGCTGTTTCCTGTTGGTAATAAATTTATTCTATTAGTTCTGTTGTTATTTTTGGTTTCTGCATTAGAATAGTAGTAGCTACCATTTGGATTTATTTTCTTTTTTGCCCATTCGTCAGCAAAATTAATTCCAATCATATTAGATTGAGTAATACCGTTGTTGCCTCCAAATTGCATCCCGTTGATACCAAAGCTACCGTTGTCGTTTACCCAAATTGAGTTATTTCTGCCGCCACCCATATTATCAAAAATTTCATCCATTGAAAATCCAATTGAATTAACATTGTTTGAAGATCCTAAGATGCTAATTTTTTGAGTGTCTTTAAAATAGTTAAACAATAAACTCGATTCGTATCTGTCGTCGGTTCCATAACCAGCGTTGACTTTACCAAAAACGCCTTTATTTTTATCCTCCTGAATGGTTAAATTGATTGTTTTTTCATCCGAAGTAGCGTTCTGACCCGATAATTCTTCTTCTTTGGTTTTGGTGTCCGTTACTTGGACTTTGTCGATAATTTCTGCGGGTAAATTTTGTGTTGCAATTTTACCGTCTTTACCAAAGAAAGGTTTTCCGTTTACCAAGATATTATTCACTTCTTTTTCATTAACTGTAATTTTACCTTCTTCGTCAATTTCAACGCCTGGAAGTTGCTTTAATAAGGCTTCCACATTGGCATCAGGGCGAACTTTAAATGAGGAAGCATTAAATTCTAAAGTATCATTTTTAATGGTTACGGGCGGTGCCTCTGATTGTATTACAACTTCTTTTAAAGAACTTACATTTTCTTCGAGTCTTATGGATCCAAAATCCTTATCTGCTTTTAAATTTTCAATTTTTTCTGAATAATCATAGTATCCAATGTAAGAAATTTTAAAATAGATGGGATTATCCATTTTTTTTGTTTTAAAAGCAAAATTTCCGTTTTTATCAGAAATCGTATAATCAATCAAAGTTGAATCTTTTGCAGATTTTAAATAAATAGTAGCCGATTCTAAAGGAACCGAAGTGTTTTTGTCTATAATTTTCCCTTTTAACGAAATTGAATTTTGACCAAAGCTAGATAAAGTACAAAAAAGCAACGCTACTAGATAAATAAAATTTTTAAACATAGAAAAGGAATTAAAAGTTGTAAAGTGTAATTAACAGCGAAATAAAATATTTATTGTGTGAATAAAAATTTTCTTACGAAAAGTTTAACAATAAACACAAAAAAACCGAAGCGTTAACTTCGGTTTTTCAACTATTTCTGTCTGAAATAAATGTCAATTGGAACGCCACTAAAATTGTATTGCTCTCTCAATTTATTTTCAATAAAACGTTTGTATGGATCTTTTACATATTGCGGTAAGTTGGCAAAAAACACAAACTGAGGCGTTGGTGTTGGCAACTGCATACAATATTTAATTTTTACATATTTTCCTTTCAAAGCGGGTGGTGGAGTTGCTTCAATAATTGGCAACATCAACTCGTTGAATTTTGAAGTTGAAATACGTTGTTTTCTGTTTTCAAAAACTTCTACTGCAGTTTCTAATGCTTTTAATAAACGTTGTTTGGTTAAAGCTGAAACAAAAAGAATAGGCACATCGGTAAAAGGTTGTAATTCTTCTCTAATCTTACGTTCGTAATCACGAGTACTCATGGTATCTTTTTCCACCAAATCCCATTTGTTTACTAAGATTACAACTCCTTTTCGGTTTTTCTCAGCCAACCAAAAAATACTTTGATCTTGTCCTTCAAATCCACGAGTAGCATCAATAACCAATAAACAAACATCACTGTGCTCAATAGCTCGAACCGAACGCATTACAGAGTAAAACTCTAAATCTTCTTTTACTTTCGCTTTACGTCTAATTCCAGCCGTATCGACCAAGTTGAATTCAAATCCAAAACGGTTGTATTTTGTATCAATGGCATCACGAGTAGTTCCTGCAATGTCGGTTACCACAAATCTATCTTCGCCAATTAAAGCGTTGATGAACGATGATTTTCCTGCATTTGGTCTTCCAACAACACAAAAACGTGGTAATGGTTCCATCTCTTCGGTAACTTCTGGCATTTCAGGTAATACTTCGACTAATTTGTCTAAAAGTTCACCTGTTCCGCTTCCGCTCATTCCCGAAATCGTGTAATATTCTCCTAATCCTAAGTTGTAAAATTCAACAGCGTCTTTTTCACGCATGGCATTATCTACTTTGTTAATCACTAACAAAACAGGTTTTTTAACCTTGCGAAGTAATTTAGCCACTTCGTCATCCATAGGTGTAATACCTTCTTCTACATCCACAATAAAGATAATAGCATCTGCTTCATCAATAGCTAATTCTACTTGACGACGAATTTCTGCCTCAAAAATATCGTCCGAACCTTTGATATAACCTCCCGTATCAATTACAGAAAACTCCTTTCCGTTCCACTCACTTTTTCCATAATTTCTATCACGAGTAACACCGCTTACCGAGTCAACAATAGCTTCTCTTCGCTGAATTAAACGGTTAAAAAATGTGGATTTTCCAACATTTGGTCTTCCTACAATGGCAACAATATTATTCATAATCTTATTTTGAATTGGCAAAAGTACGATTTTTTTTGGAGCTTTTTCCAGCTATCCACTACAACTCCACAATTTTAGCTCTTTTTTTCTAAATTTATTCGGTCAGCTTCTAAGGTCGCTGTCCAAATAAAAAGAAAAAATAGGTCAAAAATTTGCGGGGTTTCCGTTTCTATCTGGGCTAAATTGAGAAAATCATTCAACATTTGTTAAAATTGTATATATTAGCTTTAAAATCAGAAGAAATGGAACCTGAAAAAAGTATTGCACTACGACCAAAATTTGAAGTTGAATCAAAAAATAGTGTCGATAAAATTTTGGAAAAAGCAAAAGAGTTAAAAACTGAACTCAAAGCCGATTACCAAATCAAAATAATCGACGAGCATTTGTATTTCTATTTCAGCAAAGAAAAACGGAAATACTATTCCCCATTTTTACATTTGGAGTTAGAAGCTAATGAAGATAAAACAACAGTAAAAGGTCTTTTTGGTCCAGAGCAATTGTTGTGGACGCTTTTTATGTTTCTTCACTTTATCATTGCAGGATTGTTTTTAGTTTTTGCTATGATGGCTTACACACATTGGTCACTTAAACAATCTGTAGTATTGGATTTTAGCATTATGGCAATCATGGTAGTTTTTTGGTTTTCGCTCTATTTTATGGCACGATTAAACAGAGAACGCGGTGTTCCACAAATGCACGAATTGGAAGATTTGATGTATAAGGTTTTGGAATAAAAAAACCTGATGAATATTCATCAGGCATCTTTTATCTTTGCTCTGTCTTGTCCTGAAATAGCGATACACAAATTTCATCGTTATGGAAAACCTTCAAGAAATTCGCTATGTAAAGCGCACTCAG
>JBIKZB010000237.1:0-3446 GCA_044354955.1 Flavobacterium sp.
TCAACTTGCCAAATGGTATATGATTTTATTTATCAATTAGGACTTGAAAATCTACTTAACAAAACAGTAGCAACTTGTTTGTATACTGGAATTGTAACCGATTCTGGCAGTTTTCGTTTTCCAAAAACCACAAGCGCTACTCATAAATGCGTTTCCGATTTAATTGATAGAGGCATCAACAATAGCGAAATACACAATTTACTTTTTGACAATTCTTCATACAACCGTTTATTATTATTAGGAAAAGCACTTCAAAACTTAAAAATGCTTCCCGAATATAAAACAACTTACATTACACTAACACAAGACGAGTTAAACGAATTTGGTCATCAAAAAGGAGATACAGAAGGAATCGTAAATTATGGCTTAAGCATCAAAGGAATCGATTTTACAGCTATTTTCATTGAAAACAAAGAAGAAGGAATTATTAAAATTTCTTTCCGTTCACAAGGCGATTTTGATGTAAACCAATTTGCACGAAATCATTTCAATGGTGGCGGACATATCAATGCAGCTGGAGGAAAATCTTTTTTAAATTTAGACGAAACGATCCAACAATTTATTGCTATTTTAGCACAAGAAAAAAAATAACCAAATGAAAATTCAAAACTTATTCCTTCTTGGAGCAATGATTTTTTTAGCTAGCTGTTCGCAACAACAACAAGCCAGAAAACCTATATCTCACACTTCTGGAACCTTTATAAAAGAATCGATCGAGCGCAACAAAGTTTTAATTGCAGATGAAGAAGATTTAATTGCTGAAATTATAAAAAACGACTCCCTTAAATCATACATCGCTTCAAATAAAGGATATTGGTATAAATACGAAACCAAAATAGAAGAAGTAACTCCATCACCAAAAAGAGGTGATATTGCTTTTTTTGATTATGAAATTAAAGATTTAAAAAGCAGAATTATTTATACAATGACTGAAACAAAACCTCAAGTGTATTACGTAGATAAAGAAAACATCATGATGGGATTGCGAGATGGCATTAAGTTAATGAAAAAAGGCGAAACTGTTACGTTTTTATTTCCATCTCACATGGCGTATGGTTACCATGGTGATGACAAAAAAATCGGCACCAATGAACCTCTAATTTGCACTGTAAGTTTAAACGATATTAAAATAGATACACAAGCTAAAAATTAATTTAAAATGAAAATTACATCCATTTTACTTCTAAGCATAGTAACATTTTTTGCTTCTTGTTCAAAATCACACGATAACCTAAATGAAGGCTTATATGCTGAAATTGAAACTGCAAAAGGCAATATGATTGTTAAATTAGAATTTGAGAAAGTTCCTAATACAGTTGCAAACTTTGTAACGTTAGCAGAAGGAAAAAACCCATTTGTGAGTGAAGAATTCAAAGGAAAACCATTTTATGACGGATTAAAATTTCACCGTGTTATTGCTGATTTCATGGTGCAATGTGGAGATCCTATGGGAGATGGTACAGGTGGGCCAGGTTATAAATTCAAAGATGAATTTCATCCTGATTTAAAACACTCAAAAGCAGGTATTTTATCAATGGCAAATGCTGGACCAAGCACCAATGGAAGTCAATTCTTTATCACACATAAAGAAACACCATGGTTAGACAATATGCATACCGTTTTTGGAGAAGTTGTCGAAGGATTAGAAGTAATCAACACCATTGAAGCTGATGATGTCATTGAAAAAATAACAATTATCAGAATTGGAAATGCCGCAAAGAAATTTGATGCTGTAAAAATTTTCAAAAACTACTATTCTTCAGTAGCTAAAGAAATTAAAGAAGCGGAAGAAAAAGCACAACAAGTAAATGAAAACAAAGTAAAAGAAATTACCACTTTAAAAGCAACAGGAACTAAAACAGCATCAGGTTTAATCTACCAAATTATTAAAAAAGGAACAGGTAAAAAACCAACTAACGGTACACAAGTTCTAATTCATTATGCAGGTTATTTAGAAAACGGGCAACTTTTTGATACTAGTTACGAAGATGTAGCCAAATTGTATGGAAAATTTGATCAAAACAGAGCTAATCAAAATGGATATGCTGGTTTTCCGGTAACTATGGGTAATTTACCATTTATCCCAGGATTTAATGAAGGTGTTAATTTAATGAATTATGGAGACAAATTAATGTTATATATTCCTTCAAACTTAGGTTATGGTGAGCAAGGTGCTGGCGATGCAATTCCACCAAATGCTAACATAATATTTGAAGTAGAACTTATAGAAAACAAATCAACAAATTAATAATTACAAAAATGAAGCACTTTTTAAAAATAGCAGTAATCGCATTAAGTTGGTTAACATTTGCAAACGCTCAAAACAAAAAACAAGACGGAATTTTTGCTGAATTCAACACAGCAAAAGGAAAAATCGTAGTTGAATTAGAATACAAAAAGACACCTATTACAGTAGCCAATTTTATTTCACTTGCCGAAGGAAAAAATCCAAAAGCAAATGCTAAATTCAAAGGGAAACCATTTTATGATGGATTGAAGTTTCACCGAGTAATTGCTGATTTCATGATACAAGGTGGTTGCCCTGATGGAACTGGAGCTAGTGGACCAGGATATAAATTTGATGATGAAATTGTTGCTGATTTAAAACATTCAGGAAAAGGAATTTTATCTATGGCTAATGCTGGACCTGCTACTAATGGAAGTCAGTTCTTCATTACTCATAAAGCAACTCCACATTTAGACGGAAAACATACTGTTTTTGGCCATGTGGTAAGCGGACAAGAAGTAGTAGACAAAATAGCAAAAGATGATGTAATTACATCTGTAAAGATTATTAGAGTTGGAAAAGAAGCAAAAAAATTCAATGCTGAAAAAGTATTTGCTGACTATTTCATCAATAAAGAAGCTGCTGATAAATTAGCTGCTGAAAAGCAAAAAGAAGCTAAAGAAAAAGCGTTAAAAGAATTTGCAAATGCAGCAACTACTCCAAGTGGTTTAAAATATATTGTAATGCAAGAAGGAACAGGAAACAAACCAGTAGCAACAAGTAACGTAAAAGTACACTATACTGGTATGTTTTTAGATGGCAAAGTATTTGACAGTAGCGTACAAAGAGGAGAAACTATAGATTTTGGTTTAAATCAAGTTATCAAAGGCTGGACAGAAGGTGTTCAACTTATGAATGAAGGATCTAAATATAAATTCTATATTCCATCTAATCTTGCTTATGGTGAAAGAGGAGCAGGTGGTGTTATTCCACCAAATGCGGATTTAATTTTTGAAATAGAATTAATCAAAATAAATCAATAAAAAAGAAAAGCCGCTAAAATTTTATTAGCGGCTTTTTTAATATTTCGAAATGTCTTGTCCTGAAATAGCGATACACAAATTTCATCGTTATGGAAAACCTTCAAGAAATTCGCTATGTAAAGCGCACTCAGAAAGACTACACAATGTCTTTTAAATTACAAGTTGTACAAGAAATA
>JBIKZB010000238.1:0-3438 GCA_044354955.1 Flavobacterium sp.
ATATGGAATGAAAGTTGTGGAAGAAGCGGGTGACTCTGAAAATTTAAAACCAGGTCAAATTATTTCTCCACGCCAATTAAGAGATGAAAATTCGTTGTTAAAACGTAATGATAAAAACTTAGTAGAAGCTCGTGATGTTATTACAGCAACTGCTACTCCAGTACTTCAAGGTATTACGAGAGCATCGTTACAAACGAAATCATTTATTTCTGCGGCTTCGTTCCAGGAAACAACTAAAGTATTAAACGAAGCTGCAGTAGCAGGAAAAATTGATACCTTAGAAGGATTAAAAGAAAATGTTATTGTAGGACACAGAATCCCAGCCGGTACAGGTATGAGAGACTATGACAATATGATAGTAGGTTCTAAAGAAGAATACAACGAGTTAGTTGCTGCTAAAGAAGAATTTAATTACTAAGAGTAGTGCTATCCTAATAGTAAAAAACCTAACAGATTTTCTGTTAGGTTTTTTTTTAATCAAAAATTATACTTAATCTTGTATTAGATTTTAGAATATCACTTAAACGAACTTAAAACATACTATATGTCTAATCAAAGTAGAAAAACTTACGTGACTTATATGTTTAAAAAATTAAAAAGAAATGGAAAATAACAATCAACAAGGACAAATCAATATAGAGTTAGACGAGCAAACCGCAGAAGGAACTTATTCAAACTTGGCAATAATCAATCATTCTAATTCGGAATTTGTAGTTGACTTTGTTACGATTATGCCTGGAGTACCAAAAGCAAAAGTAAAATCAAGAATTATCTTAACGCCTCAACATGCAAAAAGACTTTTAAAAGCGTTAGGAGAAAATATTCACCGATTTGAAGCCGCACATGGTAAAATTGAGGAAGGTGAGCAAATGCCTATTCCTTTAAATTTTGGACCTACAGGACAAGCTTAATACATTTTACAGCTAATTTCCACAAATACACATTCTAGTTAAGATTAGTGTGTTTGTGGATTTTATTTAATTTTTAATTTCATGAAATTTGTTTCAGTTACTACTGCAGATGGTTTAAGAATTATTGTCAATTTAACCAAGAAAATTTGGCCCGTAGCTTATGGTGAAATCTTAACCTTGGCACAATTAGATTACATGATTGATAAATTTTACAACGAAACTGCTTTACTAGAATTAATAGATAAAGGCCATGTTTTTTATCTAGCACAAGATGATAATAACAATTACGTAGGTTTTGTTTCGTACGAGCTCAACTCTGAACCCAACAAAACCAAAATCCACAAAATTTACGTGTTACCCGAAACACAAGGCACTGGTTTAGGGCGGCAATTTTTTGAATTGGTAAAAGAAAAAGCTATTGAAAACCACCAAAATGCAATTTTCTTAAACGTAAATAAGCAAAATCATGCCATACATTTTTATACTAAACTAGGCTTTACAAAAGTAAAAGACGAAGTAATTGATATTGGTGAAGGCTATGTTATGGATGATTATGTTATGGAGATTAAAATTTAATTTCTAGACAAAAGATTTCTAATTTACTAATTTGAATTATATGAAATTTAAAATTATATTTTTATTTTTTCCACTTTTTATTGTAGGGCAAAGTACTCTGAATGAAATTGAAATAATAAGAGGTATCGATTCTTATGTTGAATATGTTGACAGTATTTCATTTAGTTTAAATGAGGAGATGTCATATGGTGTAATACTTCCTGCTCATGGGCGTATTAATGCTAGACCGCCAAATTGAAACAATAAAAAAAGTTTTAAAAATTGACAAACAAATTCTCAAAATGATTTATTCCGAAAAAAAAAGTAAGATAAAAGAGGAGTTTATTTTTTACTACAAGGATTTAAAGTTGGTTTACGCAGAGTTTTTAATTTACAAGAAAAAAAAATCTGCAAAAAAAGTTTTTTATTACAATAATGAGTTACCATTATATCCATCATTTTCAGATTCTAACTATGATATTAATGTTGATTTACGGCTTATTGAGAAATCTAGATTAGCTATGTGAAATAGATGCTCGCAATAGTTTTTGAAATCATTATATTCCCCCGCTAACGCGAGCGTCACGCTCGTGTACACAAAGAAAAAAAGCACGAGAAATATTTCCTGTGCTTTTTCAAATTATATGTTTCCTATCTATTTCGCTCCCCATAATTCCTCTTACCCGTAAATTTACCTTTATTACTTGGTAAACTTGCTTCTTCGGTTTTGCTGGAAGGTTCTATTAGTTTGTTTAATTCTGTTATTTCGGCATCGGTAAGGTTACGGTATTTGCCTTCTTGTACGTCTAAGGAAATATTGATAATGCGTGTACGTTTTAAAGCCGTTACTTCGTAATCTAAATATTCACACATTCTACGAATTTGTCTATTCAAACCTTGCGTTAAAATAATTCGGAAAACGTATTTACTAATTTGTTCTACTTTACATTTCTTGGTAATCGTTTCTAAAATCGGAATTCCATTACTCATTCGGTCAATAAATCGGTCGGTAATTGGGTGGTTTACAGTTACGATATATTCTTTTTCGTGGTTGTTACGCGCACGAAGAATTTTATTTACAATATCGCCATCATTCGTCATAAAAATCAAACCTTCACTGGCTTTGTCCAAACGACCAATAGGAAAAATACGTTCTGGGTAATTGATGTAATCTACAATATTGTCACGAACACCTAAGTTGGTTGTACATTCAATCCCAACAGGTTTGTAAAACGCCAAATAGATAGGTTTTTCGTTATTCTGTTGTACCAATTCACCATTCACACGAACTTCATCAGCTGGACTCACTTTAGTGCCCATTTCTGGAATCTTTCCATTAATAGTAACTCTTCCTTGCTCAATCAAACGATCGGCTTCTCTACGAGAACAGTAGCCAGTTTCAGATAAAAATTTATTAATTCGTGTCGTATTTTCTTCCATGATGCAAAGATAGGTTTTTTAGTGAAAAGTGATTAGTGAATAGTAATTTGAGAGTTATGATAACTATTCTTTTTTACGGTTAAAAACAAAAAAAGCCCTTTTTAAAAAAGGACTTTCATTTATTTGGAACAGTATTCAATTAGATGCTAGCAAATAATTTTTCCATTTTTTCTTTTTCTTCGTCAGCCAAAACGCCGTCTACTAAGATTCTTCCACTATGCTCATCTGTAATGATTTTTTTACGTGCAGCAATTTCCATTTGTGTTTGTGGTGGAATAGTAAAGAATGAACCAGCAGAAGCGCCACGCTCAATAGAAACAACTGCTAAACCATTTCTAACACTGTTTCTAATTCTGTCGTAAGCAGCAATTAAACGCTCTTCGATTTGACCTCTTAATTCTTCTGATTTAGAAGATAAAAAGTTTTCTTCTTTTTCAGTTTCAGCCATAATGTCGCTTAATTCAGCTTTCTTATGTTTCAAATGCGTTTGTTTTCCGTCTAATTTTTCTTTCGTTTGAGTAATTACTTCTTT
>JBIKZB010000239.1:0-3427 GCA_044354955.1 Flavobacterium sp.
TTCAGGGAATTTTTTTAACGGTACATATTTACCTTGGGCATTAGCAGAATCAAATACTATTTGTGTTTCATTAGCAACATGGTATGATTCTAACACGCCTGGCATAATGGCTTTGGGAGTGAATCAGGGTTACTGGGCTGGAGAAACAGATAAATATTTAGCACTGAAATTAATTGAAGGAACAAACACTTACTTCGGCTGGGCGCGTATAGATTTACAAGCAACATCCTCATCTTTTACCATAAAAGATTATGCTTACGAAAGCACTCCAAATGCTTGCATTCTGTCAGGACAAGGAAACTTAACCATTAATGAAAACTCAAATAAAAGTATTTTTTCAATATTTCCCAACCCTATGATTTACTCGACATCAATACAAACAAATTTCGATCTTAAAAATGCAACTTTGACGATTTATAACTCAATCGGACAAATAGTAAAGCAAGTAAACAATATTTTTGGGCAGACTTTTACTATTTCAAAGGGTCATCTTCAAAGAGGACTTTATATCATTAGTCTGACTGAAGAAAACAAAATCATAAAAGTAGATAAGCTACTAATTTCAGACTAACAAAAAAAATTTACTGAGCAGTAAAAGTTATGACAGGCATTGAAGGTAAACCTTTAGATCAGCGCAATTAAATAATTAGATAACAAAAACATTCCAATTATTTTAAAATTAAATTTCTTACATTAGCAATACAAATTTAGACATATGCTCACCATAATCGCAGCCGCATCCGAAAACAATGCTTTAGGGAAAGACAATCAATTGGTTTGGCATTTGCCAGATGATTTCAAGCGTTTTAAAAGTTTAACGTCTGGTCATTTTATTGTGATGGGAAGAAAAACTTTTGAAAGCTTTCCGAAACCCTTACCTAATCGCACACATGTAGTTATTACTCGACAAAATGAGTATGAAGTGCCAGAAGGTTGTTTGGTAGCGAGTAGTTTACAAAAAGCAATTGATTTATGCCCAAAAAATGAAGAAGTTTTCATCATTGGCGGAGGCGAAATATACAATCAATCCATAGAAATTGCCAATAAAATCGATTTAACGCGTGTGCATACGACCATTGAAGCCGATACTTTTTTTCCAGAAATCGATACTGATAAGTGGGAATTAGTCTTTGAAGAATTCCATACTAAAGACGAAAAACATGATTACGATTTTACGTTTTTGACGTACGTTAAAAAATAATTTCAAGTTTTTCGGAACACAGATTTAACGGATTTCCACAGATTTTTTAAATTTCTTAAATCCGTGTTCCTAAAAACATTTCTTCCATTTGATTTTTGAACTTGAAATTGTATTTTGCAATTGTATTTGATTTTTTATCAGTACTTTTGTTATCCAAAAACAATAAAATGTCCAAAATTATAAAACCATACAAAGATTCAGATTTAGGCAAAAAAGAACAAGTTGCTCAAATGTTTGATACCATTTCGGGTAATTACGACGGATTAAATCGCGTAATTTCTTTTGGAACCGATGCTAAATGGAAGCAAAAAATCTTAAAAATGGTAGCGGCAAAACAACCTAAATCAATTTTAGATATTGCAACAGGTACGGGCGATTTGGCTATTTTATTTGCCAGCACTTCAGCTGAAGAAATTATAGGTTTAGACATTTCGCAAGGTATGTTAGATATTGGGAAGAAAAAAATTGAAGCACAAAAATTAACTTCAAAAATACAAATGGTTTTGGGCGATGGTGAAAACATTCCTTATCCAGATAATTATTTTGATGTTATTACCGTTGCCTATGGCGTTCGTAATTTTGAAAATCTTGAAAAAGGCTTGATGGAAATCTTAAGAACATTAAAACCTGGCGGACAATTTATTATCTTAGAAACATCTGTACCAACTCAGTTTCCATTTAAGCAAGGGTATGCTTTTCATTCAAAAGTAATTCTTCCTTTAGTAGGAAAATTGTTTTCAAAAGATCAATCTGCTTATACTTATTTATCAAATTCTGCAAATGAATTTCCTTTTGGAGAAGTATTAAACAATATTTTAAGAAAAATTGGGTTTATAGATGTACAACATCTACCTCAAACATTTGGAGTAGCTACAATTTACCAAGCATCTAAAAAATAATATGAAGAAGTTTTTATTTTTATTACTTTTCGCACCACTTCTTTTTGCTCAAGAAGGAATGTTTAGTAAAAACCCAATTATCAACAAAGAAAATTGGAACAAACAACGCGTACATTGGGGGTATTACCTCGGATTCAATAATTTAGACTTTAAATTTGATTATAAAACGGTTACCGAGGATGTTGAAGTTGGCACAACAACTGGTTTTAATGTAGGTTTAATCGGAAATCTAAGATTAGTAGAATATTTTGATTTACGGTTTGAGCCTGGACTATATGTAACACAAAGAAATTTTATTTATCCAAATATTATTGACTCTGGCGATCGTTTAAGAGAAGTTAAGTCCACTTATATTTTCTTTCCTGTGCTATTGAAATATTCTGCTTTACGAACTGGAAATGTTAGACCTTACTTATTAGGAGGTGTTTCAACAGCCTTAAACTTAGGAAGTAATTCAGATTCACCTGATGACAATCTTAATAATCGTTTTAGAACAACCAAATGGACTAATTTTTACGAAGTAGGATTTGGTATCGATTTATATTTTGAATATTTTATTTTTTCACCTTCAATTCGAGGTGTGTTTAGTATGAATGATGAATTAATTCGTGACAACGATCCTAACAGCCAATGGACAGGGAATATTCAGGAAATGAAAACTAGAGGGTTTTTTATTAATTTTTCGTTTCACTAATCCTTTTAGTTTCGTTTAAATTCACTCAAAATAATAGCGGTTGCAGTTGCAACATTTAAACTTTCTGTAATTTGTAAGTTGCCAAATCTAGGAATTGCTATTCGATCAGTAACTAACTTTTCAACTGCTTCAGAAATTCCATTCGCTTCATTACCCATTACAATAATACCTTCTTTTGGAAGTGATTCTTGGTAAATGTTTTTTCCATCCATAAAAGTACCAAATACAGTTAATTTGGTTTTTACTAAAAAGTTTTCTAAATCTCCATAAACAACATTAACTCTACTGATAGAACCCATAGTAGCCTGCACTACTTTTGGATTATAAATATCAACCGTTTCATCTGAACAAAACAACGTTTCAATGCCAAACCAATCGCACAAACGTATAATAGTTCCTAAATTTCCGGGATCTCGAACATCGTCTAATGCCAAAATTAAGCCACTTTCCTTCATTTCTTTATCCTTTGGAATTTTAAAAACAGCCAAACAAGAATTTGGTGTAGCTAAAGCACTAATTTTTTTTAATTCAGCATCAGAAATAGCATGAACTTTGGTTTTTGAAACAGAAATAAAATCTTGCTTTGTAGTAAACAAATCTTGTAATTCGAAGTTAGATTGTAACAATTCTTGA
>JBIKZB010000240.1:0-3425 GCA_044354955.1 Flavobacterium sp.
CCTCATGTTATGTTTTCAACCGTAAGAACTGGAAACAAAAACAAAGACACCTTAAATAATATATTAGATAACAATCAATTCGTTGTTAATTTGGTCACAGAAAATGTAGTTCAACAAATGAATACTTCGTCTCAGTCTGTCCCTTCTGATGTGGATGAATTCGAATTAGCAAATGTTACTCCTATCGCTTCAACTTATATCAAACCGAAACGTGTTAAAGAAAGTTTGGTTCATTTTGAATGTGAAATGGTGCATCACTATTTCATTGAAAATCATCAAAATGGAGGTGCTTGTATCATCATTGGAAAAATAATCACAATGCATATTGACGATTCTATTCTAATGGAAAACCACAGAATCAACTTGGAAACATACAAACCTGTGGCACGTTTAGCAGGTTCAAATTATAGTAAACTCGGAGAAATCTTCTCAATTAAAAGATAATAAATTAAAAATCTGCGGAAATCAGCGTTTTGCAATAGCAAATCCGTTTTATCCGCGTGCTAATCAATATGAAAATAACAATTATAGGTGGTGGTCCAGGCGGACTTTACTTTTCGATATTAACCAAAAAAGCAATGCCACATTGCCAAATCGATATTTACGAACGCAATAAACCCGATGATAGTTTTGGTTTTGGGGTCGTTTTTTCAGACGAAACGTTAGGTGAATTCCTAAAACGCGATATGCAATCCTATGAACTAATTCGTAGCAAATTTGCGTATTGGGACGATATTATCGTGGCTCGTGATGGTGAATCAGTAAACATTGCCGGAAATGGCTTTTGTGGTTGTTCAAGAAAAACATTGTTACAATTATTACAACAACGCTGTATTGAAGAAGGCGTAAATCTGCATTTCGAACAAAATGTTGAAGATTTGTCTCAATTCACAGATTCTGATATAATTCTAGCAACTGATGGAATTGCAAGTGCCATTAGAACGCAATATCAAAATGAATTCGGAACCAAAATCGAATTAAAGAAAAACCGCTTCGTTTGGTTAGGTTCTACAAAACCTCTTGACGCCTTTACCTATTTTTTTAGAAGTACGCCTCATGGAACTATTGTTGCGCATTCGTATCAATATGAAGAAGGTATGAGCACCTGGATTTTTGAATGTAGCGATGAAACTTGGCAAAAACATGGTTTTGAAGTGACCAATGAAGAAGATACCATGACCAAAATCGCTGAAATCTTCAAAGATGAATTAGATGGTCATCCATTGATTTCTAACAAATCACATTGGCGTCAATTTCCACATGTAACGAATGAAAAATGGTATCATAACAATATTGTTTTGTTAGGCGATGCGAAAGCAACAGCCCACTACTCTATTGGTTCAGGGACTAAATTAGCCATGGATTGTGCTATCGGGTTATCCGATGCAGTAATTGCCAATCCAAATAACGTACAAGCCGCTTTTGAACAATACGATAAATCAAGAAGAAATACGGTAGAAATGATTCAGTATGCCGCAATCGTTTCTTTAGATTGGTTCGAAAATATGGATCGTCATATGCAACATCCGTTCCAACAATTTGCTTTTGGATGCATGACCCGTTCTAAAAAAGTAACGTATGAGAATTTGCGTTTGAGAGATAGTTCTTTTACAGATAAAGTTTTAGAAGAATTCAATGACAATTGCAATGTCAATATCAAACATCAATCAGCTGCTTTTTCAAAATTCAAATTAAGAGAAGTAGTACTCCCAAATCGCATCGTTATGGCACCAATGGGACAATATTCAGCTACTGACGGATTGGTTTCTGATTGGCATTTAGTGCATTACGGAAGTCGCGCTACGGGTGGCGTGGGATTAATCATCACCGAAATGACAGCCATTTCCGAAACTGGAAGAATTACAGAAGGTTGTGCTGGAATTTACAATGCAGAACAATTGAACCAATGGAAAAAAATTACAGATTTCATTCATAATAATACTTCTACTAAAATAGGAATTCAATTAGGACATTCGGGACGAAAAGGCGCTGCCAAAAAACCTTGGGAAGGCAACGGACCAATGGAAACACCTTGGAATTTAATTTCCGCTTCTCCTATTCCATTCAATGAAAATTTTGCTACTCCAAAAGAAATGACTTTGGAAAATATGACTGCAATAAAAGCACAATTCGTTCAAGCAGCAAAAAATGCAGACGAAGCTGGATTTGATATGATTGAATTACAAGCACATCATGGCTTTTTATTGGCTTCTTTCTTATCGCCATTAACTAATATTCGTACCGATGAATTTGGCGGAAGTATTGAAAACCGTTTGAAATATCCATTGGAAGTTTTTAAAGCCATTCGTGAAGTATTTCCAATTGAAAAACCTATTTCAGTGCGTATTTCAGCTACGGATTGGTCAGAAAACGGAATTTCGGAACTAGAAGTTATCACTATTGCAACTTCTTTTAAATCTGTTGGAGCTGATATCATTAATGTTTCAACAGGAAATACTGTCGCAGGTCAAAAACCTTTAACAGGAAGAATGTGGCAAACACCTTTTTCGGATGCTGTTCGAAATACTGTTCTTATTCCAACCATTACCGCTGGATATATTCAAGACATTGATCAAATCAATACGATTCTTTTAAACGGAAGAGCTGATTTAGTCGCTTTAGGACGACCTTTATTGTTGGATGCTAATTTTGTTAGAAACGC
Organism: Flavobacterium sp.; assembly: GCA_044354955.1. Lineage (GTDB taxonomy): Bacteria > Bacteroidota > Bacteroidia > Flavobacteriales > Flavobacteriaceae > Flavobacterium. The sequence continues at coordinate 2,663 of JBIKZB010000240.1, forward strand.
ACAAGCATACGAACAATTCCAAGCAAATGATATCCCAAATCCATATAAAATGGGGGTTTCGCATTTGTTTCCACTTAAGGCTTCAGAAAGAAAACAAGTGGAAGGAATGAAAAAAGCGTTAAAACCGAAGAGTAATAAGAAGTAATTAAGGATTATGAAACATTACGAAGATAATTTTGCCCATTTAAGTTTACCGAGTTCAGAATTACAACCAGAATACACCTTTTTGGATTTACCACAATTTCAACAACCTGAAATGCTGAATTGCGTAGATAGATTGTTGGACAGCCACATTCGTGAAGGTCGTGGAAATAGTATTTGTATTCGCACTTTTGAGGAAACTTGGACGTACCAAGATTTATTTGAAAAAGCAAATCAAATTGCTCATGTTTTGGTGGATGATTTAGGATTGAAATCAGGCAATCGTGTTTTGATTCGTTCGGCTAATAATCCAATGATGGTCGCGTGTTGGTTTGCCATTCTAAAAGCAGGTGGAATTGTAGTGGCAACCATGCCATTACTTCGCTCAAAAGAACTAATAACCATTATCGATTGCGCTGAGATTTCACATGTGTTGTGCGATAAAGAATTAGAAGAAGAAATTCACTTAGTAAAATCAGATTTTCTAAAACAAACGTGTTTTTATGGGAATTCACAATTAGAAGAATTAATGGTTGCTAAACCAAAAACTTTCGATAATTATCATTCTAAATCAGATTCTGTGGCTTTGATTGGTTTCACTTCTGGAACAACAGGTTTACCC
>JBIKZB010000241.1:0-3421 GCA_044354955.1 Flavobacterium sp.
GCAAATATTACTACTTTGACAACAATTCAATATCTCAATAAATTTGTATTCAACAGAAATATTAACAACTTAAAAATTAATCTAGTTTAATAATGCACTACGGGTTTTATAAGTAATTTTAATTACATTTACTTTGATTAAAAATTATTTTACGATTTAAAATTAAATAGAGTTAAAAATTACTATTATAATTTTTTTCATTTTAGTTAAACATTTCGCATCCCCCCTGCAATGAATTAAGAAAGAGTTGATTAATTAAATTAAAACACTTTGATTCATGAAAATTAATTACAAAGAAAAAAGCACAGTAGAGATTATTAATTTTTACAATTCAAAAAACATTAGTGTAAATAATATCGATAAAATTTACGTTGGCTTTAAAGTTTTTTTATTCCTTAAGATGTATTATTTAAAAATTAAAACGAATGAAGGAGAGGTTTTGTCTTTTAAATTTGATAAAAAAAATAAAGATCGAATAAAAAAAGATGTCAGTAAAATTAGAGCAATTATAAATTGGAAAAAAAGACTTATAAATAACTAACATTTTATGTTATTCATTTAGATTAAATTCATTTCTAATTCTAAATAAAGGTTTTCTTTTATAAATCATTGTGTAAATTTGTAGTTTATTAATTGCTAAATTATACATTATGTCACCTTTAGTTATACATAGAGGGAATACGAGAGGAAATGCGGATCATGGCTGGTTAAATGCATACCATAGCTTTAGTTTTGCTAGTTGGTTTAATCCTGAAAGAGTTCAATTTGGTATGCTTCGTGTATTAAACGATGATACCGTAGCTGCAGGAATGGGATTTGGAACGCATCCACACGATAATATGGAAATTATCACAATTCCACTTGAAGGCGATTTGGCTCACAAAGACAGTATGGGAAATGCTGCTACCATCAAAACAGGAGATGTGCAAGTAATGAGTGCCGGAACAGGAATTCAACACAGTGAGTTCAATCCAAATCACGACCAACATACAAAATTGTTCCAAATTTGGTTGTTTCCAAGATATAGAAATGTTGAACCTCGTTACCAACAAATTACATTAGACCAATCGTTACAAAAAAATAATTTCGCTCAAATTCTATCTCCAAATCCTGATGATGCAGGTGTTTGGATTCATCAAGATGCTTAGTTTTATTTAAGTGATTTTGACAAAGATTTTTCAAAAAAATTAAGTTTGAAAAAAGAAGGAAACGGTTTTTATATCATGACTATTGAAGGAGAAATTGAAGTAAATGGCGAAAAACTAGAAAGAAGAGATGCAATTGGGATTTGGGCAACCAATGAAATTGAAATCAAAGCCAATATTGATTCAAAGTTTTTAGTGATGGAAATTCCGATGGAGCAATAAATAGTGTTACATGTTTCGTTTTTAGTATTCCTTTAAAAAAAATACTATTTTTGCTGATGTTTTGAGTTTAACTTTAAACTCATAAACCTTAAACTTTTAAACTAAAAAAATGAAAGCATACGTATTTCCTGGTCAAGGAGCACAATTCTCAGGAATGGGAAAAGATTTATATGAAAATTCGGCATTAGCCAAAGAATTATTCGAAAAAGCCAATGAAATTTTAGGTTTTAGAATTACCGACATTATGTTTGAAGGAACTGCAGAAGAATTAAAAGAAACTAAAGTTACTCAACCAGCCGTTTTTTTACATTCGGTAATTTTAGCAAAAACATTAGACAATTTTAAACCCGAAATGGTTGCTGGACATTCGTTAGGTGAATTTTCCGCATTGGTTGCTAATGGTGCCTTATCATTTGAAGACGGATTAAAATTAGTTTCACAAAGAGCAATTGCCATGCAAAAAGCATGTGAAATTAAACCATCAACTATGGCTGCAGTTTTAAATTTAGATGATCAAATTGTGGAAGATATTTGCGCTTCGATTGATGGAGTTGTGGTGGCTGCAAATTACAACTGTCCAGGGCAATTAGTAATTTCTGGCGAATACAAAGCCGTAGAATTAGCTTGCGAAAAAATGAAAGAAGCGGGTGCAAAACGAGCATTAATTTTACCTGTTGGTGGCGCTTTTCACTCACCAATGATGGAACCAGCAAGAGAAGAACTAGCTGCCGCAATTGAAGCAACAACTTTTTCAACTCCAATTTGCCCAGTATACCAAAATGTAACCGCAAATGCAGTTTCTGACGCAAATGAAATCAAGAAAAACTTAATCATACAATTAACGGCTCCCGTAAAATGGACACAATCTGTACAACAAATGATTGCAGATGGCGCAACAAGTTTTACTGAAGTTGGCCCAGGAAAAGTATTAGTTGGATTGGTAAATAAAATCAATAAAGAAGTCGAAACTATTTCTGCTTAATCAGATAAATACTTTAAATATTAAATTCCTCATGAAGTTTTATTCGTGAGGAATTTTTATTTTTGAGAAAAAGAAAAAATGAAAAATCTAATTACTCTTTTCAAATCAATTGAAGCCGCAAAAGTTATTGCTCCAGAAATTGATTATTCTAAATATGTTCCGTTGAATTTATCTGTTACGAATCCTGAGTTGAGTCAATATAAATTAGAAACCGCTCAAGATTATGAAATTTTCATCCAAAAACATTTAGATAAAAATCATGGCAAAATTGCCTTTGGAGGATACATTGAAACTCGAAATTTGTACCAAAGAAGTACCGTTTTTAAAAACAACGCTACCGAAGAACGAAACATTCATATAGGATTAGATTTATGGATTAATGAGTCGGCAACAATTCATGCCGCATTAGATGGTAAAATTCACAGTTTTCAAAACAATAGAGCACTTGGTGATTATGGCCCAACAATTATTTTAGAACATGAAGTAGAAGGAATAAAATTCCACACGCTTTATGGACATTTAAGCGAAGCAAGTTTAATTGAAAAAAAAGTAGGAGAAGTTATAAGAAAAGGAGAGCAAATCGCCACTTTAGGCTTGCCACCAATTAATGGCGACTACGCACCACACTTGCATTTTCAAATCATTATTGACATGGAAGAAAAAACTGGAGATTACCCAGGAGTTTGTAGTGAAAAAATGCTTTCATATTATACTATTAATTGTCCAAACCCAAATTTTTTATTAAAAATTAAGTAAAAATATTGTATAGATTTCCTAAAATATTTTGTACCTTTAGGATATGTAATTCTTAATATATAAACATGAGAAAGGTATTCTTAGGATTAGTAGTTTTAGCATTAATCTCATTTTCTTGCAAAGAAGAAACAAAAGAAAAAATAATAGAAGCAAATGAAGCCGTTGGTGCTGAAATTGAAGAAAAAATGGACACTGCCTCCGTTAAAATAGACAAAGCAATAGACACTTTACAATCAAAAACGGGAGACGTTTTAGAAAAAGGTGCTGAAAAATTAGACAAAGCAGCTGGTAAAATTAAAGAAGCAGCCCATAAATA
>JBIKZB010000242.1:0-3415 GCA_044354955.1 Flavobacterium sp.
TTTGGAAAATTTTGATGAAGGCAAGAAAAAAATCGACCGAAGTTTAATCTATAAAATTGGAATAGCCTTTTTCTGTTTTGGAAATATCATGCTGCTTTCGTTTCCCGAATATTTTGAAGTGGAAGAGTTTTGGATTAATCAATACCGTGGATTTTTCCGTTGGTTGATTTTTGCTTTGTCGCTTCCTACTCTTATATATTCCGCTTCTGGTTATTATGTTTCCGCTTGGAAAAGTATTAAATCGGGCATGCTGAATATCGACATTCCAATTGCTTTAGGAATTGTAGTCATGTTTGTAAGAAGTACAGTTGATATTATTTTCGATTACGGTCAAGGTTTTTTCGATAGTATGGCGGGATTGATTTTCTTTATGCTTTTAGGGAAGTTATTCCAAAAGAAAACATACGATTTTCTTTCGTTTGAACGCGATTACAAATCCTATTTTCCAATTGCTATCACTAAGATTTTACCAAACGGAGAAGAAGAATCGGTTCAAGTTTATGATATTGAGAAAGGAGACAGACTTTTAATTCGCAACCAAGAGCTAATTCCTGTAGATGGGATTTTAATTTCTGAAAAAGCTTCTATTGATTATAGTTTTGTGACGGGTGAAGCAGTTCCTATTGAGAAAAAATCAGGCGATAAAGTATTCGCTGGTGGAAAACAAATGGGAAAAGTCATTGAAATGGAAGTGTTATTTTCAGTTTCAAATAGTTATTTGACACAATTATGGAGCAACGATGTTTTCCAAAAACGAGTAGAACAACAACACAAAAATATTACCGATAGAATTAGTCGCTATTTTACGCCAGCATTATTGGGCTTATCAATAGTTTCCTTTATTTATTGGTTTTTTATCGATGTTACTACTGCTTTCAATGTTTTCACGGCTATTTTAATTGTGGCTTGTCCTTGTGCGTTGGCATTAACGGCTCCGTTTACGTTAGGAAATGTGTTAAGGATTTTAGGTAATCGAAAATTATACTTGAAAAATGCGTTGGTAGTCGAACAATTAGCCAAAGTAGACACCATTGTTTTCGATAAAACAGGAACGATTACGACCAATAAAAAAACCGCCATTACTTACGAAGGAACCGAATTAAATCCAACCGAATTAAAATTATTGAAAAACGTTTTACGAGGTTCAAATCATCCCTTAAGTAGAAGATTGTATGAATTTATTCCCAACCAAGACAAAATCGAAACTTCAAGCTTCGAAGAAATTATCGGAAAAGGAATTTTCGCAGGAATTGAAGGGAATACAGTAAAACTAGGTTCATCACAATTCCTAAAAACCATGACAGAAAACACGCATAAGAAAACCAAAGTGCATGTTGAAATCAATGGTATTTACAAAGGAAGCTACGTGTTCAATAACCAATACAGAAAAGGTTTAGAACAGTTGTTTGAAGGTTTGGCGAAGCAATACAATTTAGTGGTTCTATCGGGCGATAATGATGGCGAACGCAGCATATTAGAAAAAATGTTGCCAGCAAAAACAACATTAGTTTTCAATCAAAAGCCAGACCAGAAATTACAATATATTGAACAACTCCAAAAAGAAGGTAAAAATGTAATGATGGTAGGCGATGGGTTAAACGATGCTGGTGCTTTAGCTCAAAGTAATTTGGGATTGTCTATTTCAGAAAACGTAAATGTGTTTTCACCAGCCTGTGATGGTATATTAGATGCTTCTCAATTTGATAAGATAGCTTTTTTTATGCGTTATTCTAAAAACGCAATGAAAACAATTTATATGAGTTTTGGACTTTCTTTATTATATAATGTAGTGGGATTAAGTTATGCAGTGACCGGTAAATTAGATCCAATTGTAGCGGCTATCATTATGCCATTGAGCACAATAACCATTGTTAGCTTTGTGACAATTATGACGAATTTGTACGCGAGAAAGCGATTAGTAGACTAAATTTTAAGAAAATTTTAATACATGATAAAAGTCATGTTTTATAAAAACGAGTAAAAGTAACTTTGTTAACACAATTTAAGGTATGAGTGTCATTTATATATTAATTACAGTAAGTATTTGCGTAGCCGTTTTTTTTCTATTCGCTTTTATTAAAGCAGTGAAAAGTGGCCAGTATGATGATGACTATACACCATCAGTCAGAATGTTATTTGACGATGAAATTGTAAAAGAGAATCCAAACAAATTAATACAAACACAAACAGAAAAACAAAAATCAATCTAATTATGGAGAAGCAACAATTTTATTACGACAACAAAATTGTAAGAAACTTCCTTTACGCTTCAATTGCATTTGGAGTTATTGGGATGCTCGTAGGGCTTTTAGTAGCCTTCTTATATTTGTTTCCAAATTTGACTGACGGAATTCCGTGGTTAAGTTATGGAAGATTAAGACCTTTGCATACAAATGCTGTAATTTTCGCTTTCGTAGGAAACGCAGTTTTTGCGGGAGTTTATTATTCATTACAACGTTTGTTGAAAACAAGAATGTTTAGTGACTTTTTAAGTAAAGTAAACTTTTGGGGATGGCAGTTAATCATTTTAGGTGCTGCAATTACATTACCATTAGGATTTACAACATCAAAAGAATACGCAGAATTAGAATGGCCTTTTGATATTGCCATTGCTCTAATTTGGGTAGCATTTGGAGTAAACATGATTGGTACAATTATTAAAAGAAGAGAACGTCATATTTATGTAGCCATTTGGTTTTATTTAGCTACATTTATTGCTGTTGCACTACTTCATATTTTTAATAGTTTAGAATTACCAGTTTCTGCCTTAAAATCATATTCCGTTTATGCTGGAGTGCAAGATGCTTTAGTGCAATGGTGGTATGGTCATAACGCGGTGGCATTTTTTTTAACAACACCTTTTTTGGGATTGATGTATTATTTTGTGCCAAAAGCTGCAAATCGTCCTGTATATTCATACAGATTATCAATTATCCACTTTTGGTCGTTAATTTTTATCTATATTTGGGCTGGACCTCACCATTTATTATATTCAACGCTTCCAGATTGGGCTCAAAATTTAGGTGTAGTATTCTCAATTATGTTAATTGCACCTTCTTGGGGAGGAATGATTAACGGTCTATTGACACTTAGAGGTGTTTGGGACAAAGTAAGAGAAGAACCAGTACTAAAATTCTATGTAGTTGCAATCACAGGTTATGGAATGGCAACTTTTGAAGGACCAATGCTTTCCTTGAAAAATGTAAATGCTATTGCGCACTTCACAGACTGGATTGTTGCTCACGTTCACGTTGGTGCATTAGCTTGGAATGGTTTCTTAACTTTTGGTATGATTTATTGGATTATCCCAAGAATTACAAAAACTACATTATACTCTTTAAAATTAGCTAATTTCCATTTTTGGATTGGTACTTTAGGTATTATTTTATATACACTTCCAATGTATGTTGCTGGA
>JBIKZB010000243.1:0-3413 GCA_044354955.1 Flavobacterium sp.
AACACCCCATTCTAACCATTCATAGGCCGCACTAATTGCCAAACAGACAGCAACAATAACGAAGTTAAAGAAACTTTGATTAGCAATTACATTTTTGCGAATAAATAATTCTCGTGTAATCATGGCTGGAATAAAACCTTGTGCAAAATGTCCGACTTTATCATAGTTGTTTCGAGTTTGATGAAATGTTTCTTTTATCCATTCAAACGGTGGTACTTCGGCATAGGTGTAATGTCCACCAAGGAATAAGATGTAGCAATGAATTAAAATAAAGAAATATGTAAAATTCGTAAATCGAAAATTTTTATAAGTAAAAGCCAAAATCAGGAAACCGATAATTGCGGGTAAAACTTCTAAAAACCAAGTAAAATATTCTTTTGGATGAATTCCTGAAATTAGTAATCCAATAAAGAATAATACGGAATAAAGTTGTAGTTTTTTCATTTAATTTATTCGTTAAAATCTAAATCCTTATTATGTGTTTCAGCAATAGTTAGAGTAGAGTAGATGCCTAGTGCAAAAGCAAAGAAACCTACAATTGCCGCTGCAGCAATCACGCCATTATTTACTTTCAATCCGTCAAATGCCAATAACATTACAGGAACTAATCCGCGAACCATATTAGGAATAGTGGTTGTTGCGGTGCTTCTAATATTAGTGCCAAATTGCTCAGCTCCCACAGTTACAAACATCGCCCAATAGCCAGTTCCTAAGCCTAACCAAGCACAATAAAAATAATACATATTTTCCGATTTGGTTTCACCATACAGCAGTAAACAGGCTCCAATGATAGTAAACAACATCATATAGAAAATTGCTTTTTTTCGAGAATGTAACCAATGAGAGATGAAACCACTAGCAAAATCACCAATCGAGATTCCAACATATGCCCACATTATCGCTTTTCCGGGTTGAATATTGTCAATACCCATTACAGGTGCAAACTGATTGGCCATTACCGCTAAAATTCCAATACAAAACCAAGTTGGTAAACCAATAGCTATACATTTCATATATTTAACAAAACGATTCCAATTGGTAAAAAACGAAAAGAAATTCCCTTTTTTGATGTTATTATCGTGTTTGATATCGTTGTAAATACCTGATTCTGCTACACTAATTCTTAATGCTAAAAGCATTAACCCTAAAACACCTCCAATATAATAAGCAATTGTCCAATCGCCAGCTAATTCAACTGTTAATTGTGCAACCACAGCTCCAAGTAAACCAAATCCAGCTACGATAGAAGTTCCAATAGCTCGTAATTGTTTGGGTAACGATTCAGATACTAAAGTAATTCCGGCTCCGAGTTCACCTGCTAAACCAATTCCAGCAATGAAGCGCAACCAAGCATACAACATGGTTTTGTCTTCCACAGGAAAATGAGGTAAATAACCACAGGCAATATTAGCCAAAGAATACACTAAAATGGAACCAAACAAAACCGAAAGTCTGCCTTTTTTATCGCCTAAAACACCCCAAATAATTCCTCCTAAAAGCAAACCTACCATTTGGTAATTCAGAATCAGGGTTCCAGCAGTATCAACATCTAAGTTCATGTCTTTTAAGCTAGGAACTCGAACGATACCAAAAAGAAGTAAATCATAAATATCCACAAAGTAACCTAAAGCAGCTACAATTACAGGAAATGATAATAAGTGTTTTAGTTTTTCTTTGGTTGTAAATTTTTCCATGCGCTTTCATTTGTTTCAAAAATAGAAAAATAAATGGTTCGTAAGGTAAAAAAGAAACACCGAATCAATTCTGATTCGGTGTTTCCCAAACTAAAACAAACTAACCCATTTTAAGCCCATGAATTAAGGGATGTTTTTTAGTAAATTAATTTATTTCACCAAGTCACTTTCATTTCTAAAAACCAATTGACCATCAAAACTATCTAACAAAATAATGCTATCAACCGTAACTTTACCAGCCAATATTTCTTTAGAAAGTTGGTTTAAAACTTCGCGTTGAATCACTCGTTTAACAGGTCGTGCACCGTATTGAGGATCAAAACCTTTTTGAGCCAAGTATTCAATGGCTTCTGGTGTTGCATCCATTGTAATTTGTTGATGTGCCAACATTTTAATAACACTTTTCAACTGCAATCCAACAATTTCTTTGATATTTGCATTGGTTAATGGTGTGAACATTACAATTTCGTCAATTCTGTTGATGAATTCTGGTCGAACAATTTGTTTCAATAACCCTAAAACTTCTACTTTGGCGGCTTCAGTTGCGGCATCAATTCCTCCTTTTAAATTTTCAAATTTCTCCTGTATAATAGCACTTCCCATATTAGAAGTCATGATGATAATCGTGTTTTTAAAATCCGCCACACGACCTTTGTTATCTGTCAATCTTCCTTCGTCTAACACTTGTAACAAGATATTAAACGTATCAGGATGCGCTTTTTCAATTTCATCTAATAACACTACTGAATAGGGTTTTCTTCTAACAGCTTCTGTCAATTGTCCACCTTCGTCGTAACCTACATAACCTGGAGGCGCACCCACTAATCTGCTAACCGAATGACGTTCTTGATATTCACTCATGTCGATTCTGGTCATCGCATTTTCATCATCGAACAAGTATTCGGCTAAGGCTTTGGCTAATTCGGTTTTACCAACGCCTGTTGTTCCTAAGAATAAGAACGAACCAATTGGTTTTTTCATGTCTTGCAGTCCAGCACGACTTCTTCGAACGGCGTCACTTACCGCTTCAATAGCTTCTTCCTGACCAACTACTCTATGGTGTAATTCTTCTTCTAAACGAAGTAATTTTTCTCGTTCACCTTGCAGCATTTTCATTACTGGAATTCCGGTCCATTTGGCAACTACTTCGGCAATATCTTCGCGAGTAACTTCTTCTTTGATTAAGGAAGTTCCTGCTTGGTTTTCGGCTAACTGAATTTGTAATGTATCTAATCGTTGTTGTGCTTCTTTAATTTTTCCATAACGAATTTCGGCTACTTTTCCATAATCGCCATTACGTTCGGCTTGTTCCGCTTCAATCTTGAAATCTTCTATTTCTAGTTTTACTGCTTGAATGTTATCTACGACATCTTTTTCTGATTTCCATTTCGTAAAGATTTCATTTCGTTCTTCTTTAAGGTTCGCTAAATCTAAACCTAAACCTTTCAATTTAGTTTTGTCATTTTGCCTCACTTGACTATATTTTTCAGAGGTGTTCGGCGAATCTTCGATTTCACGTTTAATCGCTTCCATTTCGATTTCCAATTGCATGATTTTTCGATCCAAAACATCTAATTCTTCTGGTTTTGAATTGATTTCCATACGCAATTTAGAAGCCGCTTCGTCCATTAAGTCAATAGCTTTATCCGGCAAGAAACGATTCGTAATATACCGTTGTGATAATTCGACAGCCGCAATAATGGCATCATCTTTGATGCG
>JBIKZB010000024.1:0-11581 GCA_044354955.1 Flavobacterium sp.
TCTACGATGCAAATTACATCGGCGATGAAAATGGTTTCTGCTGCAAAATTAAAAAAAGCGCAAGATGCTATTACAGCTATGCGTCCGTATGCAGAAAAACTTACTGAGCTATTACAAAACTTAAGTGCAACTCTTGAAGGAGAAGTTGGTGGTGCTTTTACAGCTCAAAGAGAAGTAAAAAAAGTACTTATCGTTGCAATTACTTCAAACAGAGGTTTGTGTGGTGCGTTTAATACCAATGTAATTAAACAAGCAAAAGCAGTTGCTGATACATATGCAGGAAAACAAGTAGATATTTTTGCTATTGGTAAAAAAGGAAACGATGTTTTACGCAAAACAAACAACGTAATCGAAGTTAACAATGTTATTTTTGACAAATTAACTTTCGAAAATGCTTCTGATATTGCACAACAATTAATGGATAAATTTGTGGCAGGTGATTACGATAAAATCGAAATTGTTTACAACGAATTTAAGAATGCTGCGACTCAAATTGTAAGAACTCAACAGTTTTTACCTTTAGCTCCAATTGTGGGTGGCGAAGTAGTAGCTTCTGATTATATTTTTGAACCTTCTAAAGAAGAAATTGTGTTGACTTTGATTCCAAAATCATTAAAAACACAATTATACAAATCAATTAGAGATTCATTTGCAGCAGAACACGGAGCACGTATGACCGCAATGCATAAAGCAACCGATAACGCTACAGAATTAAGAGACCAATTAAAATTAACATATAACAAAGCACGTCAAGCATCTATTACAAACGAAATCTTAGAAATCGTTGGTGGAGCAGAAGCTTTGAATAACTAATTTTAATTTAGATATTATTAAGAGTCCCGATTTATTCGGGACTTTTTTGGTTTATTCTATTCAATACCTTTAAAAAATTCTTCAGGTGTAACTTTAAGGGCTTTTAATATTTTATAAAGTGTGTTAAGTTGAATATTTGCTCCAGCTTCATATTTCCCATATTGAGGTCGACTTATATTATTGTCATATGCAAAGTATTCATAATTTGAATATCCAGCTTTTTTGCGATAAAATTTTAGTTTTTCTCCAATTTGTTTTAGAAATATTTTTTCGCTCATTTCCTCCATATATTTTACCATTTTAATATATGCAAATGAATAAAAAGACAAACTTTATAATTACTCTATAAAAATTACCTCTTTATATAGAGTTTTTTAATATATTTGCATTAAATAACTCTTAAATTAAAATAAAATGAAAAGTAAATTTTTTGTTTTGGTGCTTTTATCACTGATATTAAATTCATGTTCATCAAGTGATGGAGATAACTCAAATGAATCAAGATTAATTGGGAAATGGTATTATTCTCAAGAAATTAATGAAATTAATGGAAACCAAACAGGTATTGAGGATTGGCCTCACGCTTGTACAAACATGAGAGATAATATTGAATTTTTCAGTAATAATAATTTTACTGAATCTGCTTATTTGGCTAATTGCCAAGTTGATACAGATAATTCGGGTAACGGCTCATGGACATTAAATGGGAATAATTTAACAATTAACATTTGGGGTGATGTTTATACATATCAAGTTGTTACATTAAATAGTGATATATTAAAATTAAAAAGCACATACGATATACAACCAGGAGGACCAGATCATTTTTTAGTTTACACAAGAAACTAGTTTCTAACCTATATTTGCTATTTGATTATCGAATATAAATTAGAGCCCTGATATGTTTTAAAATTTATCAGGGCTAAAATATTATAGATAGTCTAGAATAATTATATTTCCACAACACATAAGTTCAATCCTATAATGCATGATTTGCATTCATCACCCACAAACAAATTCTCAAAACCACAAATTCATTTAACAAAACCTTTTTTTTCTCATTTACTTTTATTGGTATATTTGTAAGAATAACAACTCACCAATGAAAAAATATACGTCTTTAGTTTTACTACTTTTTACATTTTTGGCTTCGGCACAACAGCTTCGTTTAGAAGACATCATGAAAGGCGACGAATTCATCGGGCACCAACCTGATAATCATCGTTGGTCTATCGATGGGCAAACCGTTTTATTTGATTGGAATCCGAATAACGAAATCGATAACAGCACCTATTTTTGGAACAAATCGAGTAAATCGCCTCAAAAAGTAACGACTTCAAATCCTATGTACGATTTGGATTTTATGGCAACACAGAAAGATTATGATGTTGTGTATTATACCAATCAAGGCGTTTTGTATGCGTATACCAAATCCACAAAAAAGACTAAAAAAGTCATTCAATTAGCAGACCGAATTGCTTCCGTTCAAAGAAGTAGTGATCCTAATATTATCTTTTTTCAGCAAAATAGAAATGTTTTTCAATTGAATTTGAAAGATTTCACCATCATTCAGTTAACTAATTTTAAATCAGGAAAAGAAAGTAAATCATCAAAAGAAGAAGATTCGTTCTTGAAAAACCAACAAAAAGAATTGTTTCAATTTGTTCGTGATGAAGCAAAAGCAGATGAATGGTATGAAGCGCAATCTAAAACCAATAAAGAGAAATTTCCAAAAGAAATTTTCTATGATAAATCATCGTTAGAACAAGTAAAAGCATCGCCTGATGGGAAATTTGTAACGTTTCGAACTTCAGATTATCCAACGCAAGCTTCGACCAATATAGAGCATTTCATCAGCGATGATGGTTTTACTCAAAGCAAAAAAGCACGCGCAAAAGTTTCGGTAGATGGTTTCAGTAAGCATAAATTCGGAATTTTCAATGTAGAAAAAGATACTACGTATTATGTTTCGTTTTCTAGTTTATCTGGCCTCAAAGAAGCACCAAAATATTATCAAGACTACGATAATCTTAAAGATAAATCGGATTACGAAACGGCAATAGTAATGCAAAGTCCAGTGTATAGCAAAGACGGAAAAAATGCTGTGTTGGAAATCAGAAGTCAAGACAACAAACACCGTTGGATGGTGCAATTGGATTTAGTTTCTGGAAAAATCACCGAATTAGATCACCAACACGACGAAGCATGGATTGGCGGACCGGGAATTCCAGGCTATAGTTTCAGTAGCGGAACTTTAGGGTTTATTGATAATTCCACTATTTATTTTCAATCGGAAGCAACTGGTTTTTCACATTTGTACACGTATAATTTGAAAACCAAGCAAAAAGAAGCGTTAACAAAAGGCAATTGGGAAGTTCGAAATGTTCAATTATCGAATGATACCAAATCGTTTTACATCACAACCACCACAACACATCCAGGAAACAGAAGTTTTTACAAATTGGACATCGCTTCCAAAAAAATGACCGGAATTTTAACGAATGATGGCAACTACGAAGTAGAATTATCTCCAGATGAACAAACACTTTTGGTGCGCTATTCGTATAAAAACAAACCTTGGGAATTGTACGTTGGTGCTAACAAACCGAATGCCGATTTGAAGCAAATTACGTTTTCAACTACGCCAGAATTCAAAAAATACAACTGGAAAACTCCAGAAGTTATTACTTTTAAAGCGGAAGACGGAACGACAGTCTACGCACGTTTGTACCAACCAAAAGTAGAAAACAAGAACAAAGCAGCAGTCATTTTTGTGCACGGTGCTGGATATTTGCAAAATGCGCATAATTATTGGAGCACGTATCACAGAGAATTCATGTTTCACAATTTACTTACCGATTTAGGTTACACCGTTTTAGATATCGATTACAGAGCCAGTGATGGTTATGGTCGCGATTTTAGAACGGGAATCTACCGTCACATGGGCGGAAAAGATTTATCGGATCAATTAGATGGAAAGAAATATTTAGTAGAAAAAGCAGGAATTGACGCCAACCGAGTTGGAATTTACGGCGGTTCGTACGGTGGATTCATTACATTGATGGCTTTGCTAACAGAACCGGGTGAATTCAAAGCAGGAGCAGCCTTGCGTTCTGTAACCGATTGGGCGCATTATAATCACGGTTACACCTCAAACATTTTGAATTTCCCAGAAACAGATCCTGAAGCTTACAAAAAAAGTTCACCGATTTATTTTGCGAATAACTTACAAGACAAGTTGTTGATGTTACACGGAATGGTAGATGACAACGTGCAATTCCAAGACATTGTTCGATTAACACAACGTTTTATCGAATTGGGAAAAAAAGACTGGGATTTAGCCGTATTTCCAGTAGAAGCCCACGGATTTACAAGAACGTATTCTTGGGTTGACGAATACCGAAGAATTTTAGACTTATTCAACGAAAATCTATTACAAAAATAAAATGCCACAGTTACTTGAATTAGGAACAAAAGCCGAAATGTTGGAGCAATTATCCATCATCCAACAATTATATCCCGATTATACACTTGATATTTATGGCGATTTGTTAGATAAAATGATTCCACACAATTACAAACAATTAATTGTAGTGGAAAACGGAATCACCATGGGTTTAGCAGGATTTTGGATTGGAACTAAATTGTGGTGCGGTAAATATTTGGAATTAGACAATGTGGTCGTACATGAAGATTTTCGTTCAAAAGGAATTGGCAGCATCATGACCGAATATCTCAACCAAAAAGCCATCGATGAAGATTGTAACATGATTGCCTTAGATGCGTATACGACGAATTTTGGAGCCCAAAAATTCTACATGAATCATGGTTTTGTGCCCAAAGGATTTCATTTTGTGAAATATTTAAAATAGTAATTATGAAAAATTATGTTTTGTTAGCCTTATTGATTTTAGTTACTAGTTGTTCAAGTCAGGAAAAAATAATCAAAGAATCAGCGATTGTGGCTTCATATGAAACTTGGGTTGCAGGTGTTCGAGGTGGCGGAAGTGGGATTAATTTTTATGTTGATTTAACAACCGAATTAAGTGAAGAAATTCAGTTAAAAAAAGTAATTTTTAGAGGATACGAAGTGTCTTTTGAAAAACAAGATAATTTGCATTTTCAAGCAATGATTAAAACGTCTGGCAATCAACAAAAATTTGACGGTGATGATTCCCAAATAATTACTAGTCCAAAAAATGCCTTAACATTGGCTGAAAATGAAGCAATTTTAATTTTTTTAAAAGGCGGCAAAGAAATCCGTCAAACTATTAAAGAAGTAAAAGAAAAACCAATGTTACTTTATCCTTCGGCAAAACCAAAGAATTAATTACATTTGTTATTCTAAAAATTATAAATGAGTCTTTATAAAAGTCTTTTTAAACAAACTGCAATTTATGGCATAGCAACAGTTTTGCCAAGAATAATTAGTTTTATTCTAAATCCAATTTTTGTCTATTATCTTACCGATAAGGAAAAAATGGGCGAGGTTTCTGTGATTTTTTCCTATTTGGTGTTCTTCAACGTCATTTTATCTTACGGAATGGAAACAGCTTTTTTCCGATTTTATAATTCGGAAAGTGATAAAAGAAAAGTGGTTTCTACATCAACCATTTCTCTTTTTTGGTCAACAATAGGATTTTTGGTATTGTTTATTTTGTTCCGAAAAAACTTAGCGGATTGGTCAAAAATTAATGTCGAGTATGTTGTTTTTGCCATTTGGATTTTAGCTTTTGATGCCTTAGCGATAATACCTTTTTCTAAAATTAGAGCAGAAGGTCGTTCAATAAAATATGCCGTAATTAAGATTTCAAATGTTTTGATTAATTTGATATTCAACGTTTTCTTTTTGATTTTTCTACCTGATATCGCAAGTGAATCTTCTAATTTGTTTATACAAACCATCTATCATGATGATTTCCAAATTGGTTATATTTTTGTCTCGAGTTTAATAGCAAGTTTATGCACGCTATTATTCGTTTTACCTGATTATTTTAAAATAAAATGGCAATTCGATGCCGATTTATGGAAGAAAATGATGCAATATGGTTTGCCCATTTTAGTGGCCGGAATTGCCTTTGCCATCAATGAACATTTCGACAAAATCTTATTAGATTGGATGCATGTAGATATGGCAGATATTGGAGCTTATTCCGCTTGTTATAAAATCGGAATGTTTATGGTGTTGTTTCGCACAGCTTATTCTTTAGGAATTGAACCGTTTTTCTTTAGTCATGCCAATAATGAAAACGCACCGCAAACGTATGCTACTATTACCAAATATTTTGTCATTTTTGGTTCGTTTATTTGTTTGGGAGTGATTGTTTTTGCGGATGTTTTAAAATTAATTTTAGTACCAAAAGCTATTTACTGGGATGCGATGAATGTGGTGCCACTTATAGTTTTGGCTAATTTCTTTTTAGGGATTTATACTAATTTATCGGTTTGGTACAAATTAATCGACAAAACCCGAATTGGTGCTTATATTTCAATAGTAGGAGCAATAGTAACTTTAGTTTTAAACTTACTTTTAATTCCAATCATAAGTTACATGGGTTCAGCAATTGCGACCATTTTTGCCTACGGAACCATGATGTTGATTTCGTATTATATGGGACAAAAGAAATATCCAATTCCATACGATAAGAAATCTATTTTTACTTATTTGGGATTAGCCGTTGTGCTTTCTGGCATTTCATTTTATGTGCCCATTTTACGCGAAACTTACGTCTTCGGAATTGCAGGTATCTTGTTTTTTGCTTACTTTGTGTACCGAAACGAAAAGGAAACCATTTTAACGATTATCAGAAGAAAATAATAACTTTGAATTATAGATTTAGTTAGGATTTCTCCAATTTCTAAAATCTGTGTTCCAAAAAAAAATAGAATTAAAAATGCAAATTAAAATCATCAATAAATCAAATCACGAGTTACCAAACTACGAAACCATCGCTTCTGCTGGAATGGATTTACGTGCGAATATCTCAGAACCAATCACCTTAAAATCATTAGAAAGAACCATTATAAAAACGGGACTTTTCATTGAATTACCAATCGGTTATGAAGCACAAGTGCGACCAAGAAGTGGTTTAGCAGCCAAAAAAGGAATCACCGTTTTAAATTCACCAGGAACAGTTGATGCAGATTACCGTGGAGAAATCGGGGTTATTTTAGTAAATTTATCCAATGAAGATTTCGTAATCGAAAACGGAGAACGCATCGCCCAATTAATCATCGCCAAACACGAAAGAGCCGAATGGCTTGAAGTAAATGAATTATCAGAAACTTCAAGAGGAGAAGGTGGTTTTGGAAGTACGGGAGTAAAATAAATGTTCAGTGTTCAGTATAAAGTGTTCAGAAAAAATATCAAAATATAATCTTAGCAAACTTTGCGAAACACCTTTGCGAGCTTTGCGTTTAAAATATAAAACATGAAAATAATTGTACCAATGGCTGGTCGTGGTTCACGCCTTCGCCCACACACTTTAACCATTCCAAAACCATTAATTCCAGTAGCAGGAAAACCAATCGTTCACCGATTAGTGGAAGATATTGCTGGCGTTTTAAATCAGAAAATAGACGAAGTTGCGTTTATTATTCATGAGAGTTTTGGTAAAAAAGTGGAAGATGATTTAATTGCCATTGCTCAGAAATTAGGCGCAAAAGGAACCATTTATTATCAAAACGAAGCTTTAGGAACAGGTCACGCGATTATGTGTGCTAAGGATTCTTTAAGTGGACCAGCGGTTATCGCTTATGCCGATACGTTAATTCGTGCGGATTTTGATTTGGATACTTCAGCTGATAGTGTTATTTGGGTAAAACAAGTAGATCAACCCGAAGCTTTTGGTGTTGTGAACTTAAATGCAAACGGAGAAATTATTGAATTGGTGGAGAAACCAAAAGAATTCGTGTCTGATTTAGCGGTTATTGGAATTTACTATTTCAAAGATGTTGCCGTGTTGAAAAACGAATTGCAGTCGGTTTTAGATAACAATATTATCCATGGTGGTGAATACCAAATAAATGATGGTATCAAACAAATGATGGCAAAAGGCATGAAATTTGTTCCAGGAAAAGTAGACGAATGGATGGATTGTGGAAACAAAGACGTTACTGTTGAAACGAACACAAGAATGCTAGGGTTTTTACATAACGATGGCGAACATTTAGTAGATTATGATGTGAAATTAGAAAATTCAACAATAATTCCTCCATGTTACATAGGTGAAGATGTAGTATTGATTAATGCAACTGTGGGTCCAAATGTTTCATTAGGAAAAGGATGTCACGTAATCGATTCGACTATAAAAAACAGCTTGATTCAAACACACGCTCATATCAAAAACACCAAATTAGACAACGCAATGATTGGAAATCACGCGAGTTTTGATGGTAATTTTACAAGTATTAGTATCGGAGATTATTCGGTTTTAGAATAGATGATAAACAAAAAAAACATAGTTTTATTTGCGTTCCTGCTTTTCAGTTTTGGGAATCACTTGTTTGCGCAAGAAAATCCAGATTCAATTGCTTTGGTGGAAGACCAATTGGAAAACAATTTTTACGAAGCCGTGAAACAACGTGGCATAGAAAATTACGATAAAGCTATTGTGTCGATTCAAAAATGTATTGAAAAAGAACCCAAAAATGCGGCTTTTCAATATGAATTAGGGAAGAATTACTTAAGTCTCAAAAATTATGTTGATGCCGAAAGTGCTTTCAAAAAAGCAGTCGAGTTAGACAACAAACAACGTTGGTATTGGAACGGATTGTATGATGTGTATTATCAAACGAAAGATTATCAAAAATCGATTCCCATTGTAGAAAAGTTAATTGAATTTGATCCCAACATGAAAGAGGATTTGGTGTCGCTTTTTATGAATACCAACCAACATGGTAAAGCATTGGATTTATTGAAAGACATGGAGTCTAAATCCAAGTTGACTAGTACAATGGAATTCTATAAATTGAAAATTCAAGAATCAAACACCTATTCAAAACCGCAAAAAGAGCAATTAGAAGAAGCGATTAAAAAGAATCCAAAAGTGGAACAAAATTACATCGATTTGATTGTTTTATATACGAGTTTCAATCAGGAAGACAAAGCGTTTGAAGTTGCTAAACAATTGGAAAAGGAAATTCCAAATTCTGATTGGGCGCACGTGAGTTTAGTAAAGTTTCATTTGAATAATAATGATGGAGAAAATGCCTCAAAATCATTGTTTATAATTTTAGAAAATGACTTTATTGATTTAAAAATCAAGCATCGCGTTTTCAATGAATTTTTAATTTTTGCAGTTAAAAATCCATCGTATTTAAAAGATATCGATAAAGCTATTCCTTATTTTGATAATGATAGAGAAATCAATGTAGCCAAAGAACTTGCTAAATTTTTCTGGAAAAAGGACGATTTGGACAAAACAGCTTTCTACTTTGAAAAAGGACTTAAAAAGAATCCAGAGGATGTAGATGCAATGGAACTGTATTTAGAAGTTTTGATTCAAAAACAAGATTATCAATTAGTTACAAGAAGAGCTGATGATTACATAGAATCGTTTCCTACACAAGCCGATTTTTATTTTTATTCAGGTTTAGGATACAATCAACTAAAAGAATACAAGAAAGCTAAAAACATTTTAGAAAATGGCTTAGATTTTGTAATTGAAAACAAAATATTAGAAGCCAATTTTTACAAACAATTAATTATCAGTTGTGAAAATTTGAATGATAGTGCCACAAAACAAATGTATACCAATAAATTAAAGCAATTACAAAAATAAATGAAATCAATACTATCAGCTTTTTTAATCGTTTTTTTGGTAGGATGTAAATCCAAACAAGCCGTTGTTACTGCAGCAGCTAATGATAATACGAAAGTAGCCAAAGTAATTAAAGGTCATTATCAGAACCAACACAATTTTACAACATTAAACATTAGAGCTAACGCTAAATACGAAGACACTAAGCAATCTCATTCTATGAATGCCGATATTCGTATTAAAAAAGATGAAATCATTTGGATAAACATAAAGTTCTTAGGAATTCCAATGGCAAAAGCAATGATAACTCCAACAAAATTAAGCTATTACGAAAAGATAAATAATACTTATTTTGAAGGGGATTTCAGTTTGTTAAGCAATTGGTTAGGAACGGAATTAGATTTTAATAAGGTGCAAAATTTATTTTTAGGAAAAGCTATTGATGATTTAACAAAAGACCAATGGATTTCTGAAGTGGTGGAGAAAATGTTCAAATTGTCGTTACCTAATAATTCAGATGTTTCTAAAGAGTTTTATTTTGAAGGTGCCAATTACTTATTAAAAAAAGAAGCTATTAATCAAGAAAGTAAAAAACGTAGTTTACAAATCTATTATCCATCTTATAAAGAAGATAGCAGTATGTATTTGCCAAACGAAATTAACATAAAAGCGGAACAAAAAGATAAAGTAACAATTGATATTGAATATAAGCAAACAACATTTAATGAAAAATTGAGTTATCCTTTTTCAATCCCTAGTGGTTATACCGCTATAGAAATCAATTAATTTTTTATTTACGTAAAAAAACTACCTTTGTAAAAATCTATCTTGCATGAATCATTTTTTTAAAATAATAGTATTCTTTTTCTTTACTTCAATGTGTTTTGCACAACCTTCTGAACAACAAAAGTTAGAAGAACGAAAGGCGCAAATTTTGAAAGAAATTTCAGAAAACAAGTCACGATTAGAAGCTGAAAAAAAGAAAGAAAAATCGGTTTTAAAACAAATTGATCAGCAAAAAAGTCTAATTCAATTAAGACAAAAGTTGTTGAATACAACTGCAAAACAAACGCGCTTGTTAAGCGACGAAATTTATTTAACACAATTAGAAATGAACAAGTTAAATAGAGAATTAAAAGTTTTAAAAGAAGATTACGAAAAAATGATTGTAAAATCATATAAAAGTAGAAACGAGCAAAGTCGTATCATGTTTGTTTTATCTTCCGAAAATTTCCTTCAGGCATACAAACGTATTCAGTATATGAAACAATATGCAGGATTTAGAAAAATGCAAGGGGAAGAAATTAAAATTAAACAGCAAAAATTAGTAGTTGCTGAAAATCGTTTAGCTGAAAGTAAAAAGGAAAAAGAAATTGTTTTAGTTCAAACGGAAAAAGAAAAGCAAGAGTTAGAAAAAGAGAAACAAGAGCAGGAACGCCTAGTTAAATCGATTCAAAAAGATAAAAAGAAATTAGCGGCAGAAATTGATAAAAAACAAAAAGAAGCTAAACAATTAGAAAGAAAAATTAAGCAAATTATTGCTGCTGAGATTGCCGCAGCCAATAAACGAAATGCCGCTAAAGCAGGTACTCCAGCGCCAAAAGCAGGAACAGCTGAGTCAACCAAATTCTTGTTAACTCCAGAAGGGAAAATTGAGTCTAATAATTTTAAAGCCAACAAAGGAAAATTACCTTGGCCAGTAGAAAAAGGAAACATTTTTCAAAAATATGGTGATCAACCACACCCTATTCATAAAAATTTAACCGTTCACAATAGTAGTATTGAAATTTCAACTGAGAAAGGTTCTTCGGCAAGAGCTGTTTTTGCTGGAGAAGTATTTCAAATACAAGTAAATGAAAACAATAGAAATTGGAAAGCGGTCTATGTGAGACATGGAGATTTTATTACCATTTATATGAATCTATCTTCAGTTAATGTGGTTAAAGGTCAAAAGGTCAATATCAAACAAAAGTTAGGAACAATTCACACTGATAATTCAGGAAGTA
>JBIKZB010000244.1:0-3400 GCA_044354955.1 Flavobacterium sp.
AAAAAAATACCACCCGCATTTTTAGCAATAACAGAGTAAAATGGTCGATTAATATTTATACTTCTTCTACTATCATTATTATATTCATTAGCATAATCCAAATCCAATTTAATATAAGTATTTTTAATGTTATTGATAGAATATTGTACATAAACAGCACTTTCATTTGTATTAAATCGATTTTTAATATTGCCACTTATTAAATGTCCAAAACCTAAAATATTTCGCTCGGTAATTTTAACACTGCTTTCATTTGAAGATAAACTACCCGTAGGAATTAAAGTCCAAGAATCTAAAGCTCGAATTGTAACATCTACAGAATCAACACTATTAGGAATATCTATCGCAACAATATCAACTTCACGAACATAACGTTGACTTCTTATTAAACGTTCCGATTCTTGTAATAGTTTTGAGTCTAACTTATCATATTTTTTAAAGAGCATAATATTGCGAATGGTAATCTCCTTTGTCTTGATATGAACGGCATTTCCAAAATTTTCTAACTTGCGCTTAGGCTTTTTTTGCACATTAGAAACAGAAAAACCAAACGGATCCAATGTTTCAATGGTGATATTTCTAATAATTTTACCTTCCTGATGTTCTCCAACCCCATTTTCATGCTTTTTTGTGGGAACAGGAATTAAATTTTCAACTTTTAATGCCGATTCTCTAAAAAGCAACTTATAAATAAAGCGTGAAAATTTACTCCTTCTCGAAAAATCATTAATATCCTTATATATAGAAACACTATCTTTCTCTTGAATAATTTCCTGAGCTTGTACTCCCCAAGAACTTATACAAAAGATAAAAAAAAATATGAATAGCATTCTTTTTTTCACTCAACAAAAATAGTCCTATAAAATTAAAATTTGTTATATAAATTGACCTAATATGTTATAAAAATACTCTTTATTATAGAATTCCCTATCAAAATTCAATCCAAAAAGTTTATGTACCTTTGCAAACAATTTTATTTACATCATGAAGACGTTCCAAGAATTCGATTTACCAAAATCACTACAAAAAGCATTAGACGAATTAGGTTTTGTTCACGCTACACCTATTCAAGAAAAATCGCATGCAGTTATTCTTTCAGGAAGAGACATGATGGGAATTGCACAAACAGGTACAGGAAAAACCTTTGCTTATTTATTACCTATCCTTAAACAATGGAAGTTTCAAAATAACGAATCAGCCAGAATTGTTATTTTAGTTCCAACGCGTGAATTAGTAGTTCAAGTAGCTGAAGAAGTTGAAAAATTAACCAAATACATGAGTGTTAGAACTCTTGGTATTTATGGTGGTGTAAATATAAATACACAACGTAAAGCATTAGCACAAGGTGTCGATATTTTAGTAGGAACACCGGGTCGTGTAATGGATTTAGGTCTTGACGGTGTTTTACGTTTCGACGAATTACAAAAATTAGTCATTGACGAATTTGATGAAATCTTAAACTTAGGGTTCCGTGCGCAATTGACTTCGATTTTATCGATGATGCGTTGCAAAAAACAAAACATCTTATTCTCGGCAACCATGACCGAAGAAGTAGATGCAATGTTAGATGAATATTTCGAATTCCCCGTAGAAGTTTCTTTAGCACAAAGCGGAACTCCGTTAGAACAAATTGAACAAATCGTATATCAAGTTCCAAACTTTTTGACCAAATTAAATATGTTAAAACATTTGGTTCGCGAAACCGAAACCATGGAACGTGTGTTGATTTTCGTAAACAATAAACGTATTGTTGATTTGGTTTTTGAAACCTTAGACGAAGAATTTCCAGAGCAATTTGGGGTTATTCACTCAAATAAATCGCAAAATTATCGTTTAAATACGATGGCTTCGTTTCAAGCAGGCGAATTAAGAGGATTGGTTACGACAGATATTATGGCTCGTGGTTTAGATATTTCTGATATTACACACGTAATCAACTTACAATTTACAGACGAACCAGAAAAATACATGCACCGTATCGGAAGAACGGGTCGTGCTGATAAAACCGGTATTGCCATCAGTTTGGTTTCACCAAGTGAAGTTGAAAGTAAAATTGAGGTAGAATTGTTAATGAATACCGAAATTAAAGAATTTCCACTACCCGAAGATTTAAAAATAGAAGAACGCTATTTAGACTTCGAAAAAGAAAAGAAAAAAATGAAATTCTTGTTGAAAACACCTAAAAAAGAAGGTGGCGAAGCTTTTCACAAGAAAAAAGATAAAAATGCCAAAGTAAACCTTGGCGGACCAGGAAAACGTAAACCCCGCAAAACCGAATCGAGAAACAGAAACATCGAACGTAAAAGAGACGAGAAAAGGAAGAAGAAATAGTATTGAGTTGGCAGTAAAAAAATCCGTAAAAATTTCTCAAATCCGGGTCATCTGTGTTCCAAAAAATTATTGCACAACATTTTCTGAATTCTAAATTCTAAATTCTAAATTGAATTTCGTAGTTTTGACAAATTCTAATCGTAAATGCAATTTAAACATCCCGAAATACTCTATTTTCTTTTGCTCTTGGTTATACCATTATTGGTGCATTTATTTCAATTACGTCGTTTTAAAAAAGAATATTTTACCAACGTAAAGCTTCTTAAAGAACTTCAAATTCAAACCCGAAAAAGTTCTAAAATCAAGAAATGGTTGTTATTGGCTACTCGTTTATTATTATTGGCTTGTTTGATTATTGCTTTTGCTCAACCGTTTTTTGACGCCAAAGACACGACCAATAAAGGCAACGAGTTAATTATCTTGTTAGACAATTCGTTTTCTATGCAAGCTAAAGGCGCAAAAGGAGAATTACTAAAACGAAGCATTCAAGAATTATTAGAAGAATTACCTGAAAACCAACAATTCTCATTGCTTACCAATTCCGAAGTGTTTTGGAATACGGATGTCAAATCGATTCAGAAAGAATTACAGAATTTAAAGTATTCTGCGATGCCGTTTCAGTTGGATTATCTGATAAATCAAGTCGAAACTAAAAAGAAAAACACAAAAAAAGACTACGTCATCATTACCGATGCCATTCAATCGGAAAGTAAAAAAGCATTGGATTTAGCAGAAAACAATATTGTATACTTCATCCAACCTGAAGCGCAAAACAAAACCAATATCAGTATTGACAAGGTTGTGATTTCGCAAGTCTTGGATCAATTCTATGAATTAAAGATCACGCTACAAGCCTTTGGAGAAACCGAAAACGAAGTACCTCTTTCCGTGTTTAGTAATAATAAAGCGGTAGCCAAAACTATGGCGAAATTTGAAAATCAGAAAACGGAAATTTTAATCACCATACCTAAAAACGATTTCAATGGAAACATTAGTATTGAAGATAATAGTTTAAGCTATGACAACGATTACTTCTTAAGCATTTCAAAACCAGAGAAAGCGAATATAA
>JBIKZB010000051.1:0-8831 GCA_044354955.1 Flavobacterium sp.
GGCAACCCTTTGATTCTAAACACTTGTGCACTAGACATTGTTTTACCATCAGGCATAGTAGCAGTTACATTAATTTTAACTTCACTACCAGAACCAGCTTTTAACATAAATTTACCATCCCCAACTTTAGTCATGCCAGGAGCACTAGCATTTACTTTATTTGAAGCAATACCAGGTACTGAAATAGAGATTGGGTTAGGTACTCCACGGTAAACAACGTTCATTTTATCAGCAGAAATAATTGCTTGATTAGGACGAGGTACAACAACATAAGTACCTTCAAAATTCAAAGGAATTTCTTTACCATCTTCTAAGAAACCAAATTTCCCTGAAAATGTTTGTTCACCTATTCCACCAGCTGTCATAGAGATAACTGCTTGACCGTTTTCAATTTTACCAGGACCTTTGAAAGAAGTAGGAACTGTATTAGCATCATAACGACCTAAAACAACTTTACCTTTAACAGTTTCGCCTTGGAAATATGCATTTTTTTCTAAAACAACAATAGCTTGAAAATTTTTCATAGAAGCTGCTGTTTTTAATGCATTACCTAAGAATAAATTATAAGCTCCAGCTTCAGTGTTTTTAACATCGTTCTGCATAGCAGTTATAAATGTTAATGTAGAAACAGCAGGAAAACCTTTAGCTTTATAATCCAAAAATTTAATCTTTACTCCTTCTTTATTAGCAATATCTGCAGTAGAAAATTTCTTTTCAATTTCTTTTATAAAAGGAATGTATTTAACATCATTACCTAATACTTTTTTGATATCTGCAACATATTTATCTATACTAGCAACTATTTCAGTTCCTCTAGGGCTGTAACCATCACCTTTAAACCATTTTTCATCAATAGTTGATTTATCCATAGATTCAAAAGGTAACTTTCCTGTCTTTTCATCTGGAGTATAACCTTCGGTAACTTCAACTTTAACAGTCTCTAAAAAGGCAACAAAATCTTTAGAAATTTTGGACACTTCTTTTGCCTTTTTTGCTGATTCAGCATATTTAGCTGGTTCATCAGCTGCCTTTGTATTTAAAGCTGATAATAAATTACCATTTGCCTCATCCGTTAATTTAATTGATTCAGTAAATTTGTCATTAAAATTTCCAAAAGCAGTTAATACTTCTTTTGACATATTTAATGCCAACATTGCGATGAAAACCAAGTACATTAGGTTAATCATCTTCTGTCTAGGGGTTAATTTTCCTCCTGCCATTTTTTCTTTAAATTAGTTTTAATTAATAAATTTTTAATGATAAAACTAATTATCCTCTGTTACTCATAGCAGTAAGCATTCCTCCATAAACTGCATTTAAAGATGCAATATTAGAAGTCATTGATTGCATTTGCTCTTTTAATTTAGAAGCATTTTCAGCAATCTCTTTGTTAGCTTGTGCATTTTTATCTGCACTCTCTAATTGTACTTTGTATAATCCATTTAAAGCTTCCATTTGAGTAGCTGCTGTAGACATTTCTTCAGCATATTTCTTTTGTCCAGCCATCGCATCAACTGTAGGAGAAATTGATTTAGCTGCACCTTCAAAGTTTTTAATACTGTTACCTAAGCTAGCCATTAACTCACCATCAATTTTAGCTTCTTTCAACATATTATCTAATTTTTGAGATAATAATCCTTGTGCCTCAGCAGGGTTTTCTTTTTTATCTTTTGCTTTAGCTTCACCACCAGCTAATTCAGGATACACTAAAGACCAATCTAATTCATGTTCTACTGGTTCAAACGCTGATAAAGCGAAAATTGCAGCTTCTGTTAATAATCCTACGATAAGCATAATATCTGCACCAGTCCAATGTTGTAATTTGAATAATGCTCCAACGATTACTACTGCTGCTCCCATTCCATAAAGGAATCCCATCATTTTTTTGCTTAATAATGCCATAATAAATAAAATTTAGTTAGTTAAGTTAATTATATAATAAAATTGGTTAAATACTATTTTGGTCTGTTACCTGTAGCTGCAGTACCCATGTAATCTTGTACTGTTCTAAAACCAATGTAACTTCTTGCAGAATCTGCATACTCATAATCACGGGTAGATACCTGTAAAAAATAAGCAACATCTTTCCAAGAACCGCCACGAACAACTTTTCTTTGGTTTTTCTTGTCTGCAACATGTGGATTCATAGTTGAAACAAACTCGTATGCTTCTGCATAGTAAGAAGACTCTGTCCATTCTGATACGTTTCCAGCCATGTTATATAAGTTGAAATCATTTGGCTCAAAAGAATTAGCCTCTACCGTATATAATGCTCCGTCTGCAGCATAGTCTCCACGATTAGGTTTAAAGTTCGCCATAAAACAACCTCTATCATTTTTAGCATAAGGACCTCCCCATGGATAAGTACCTCCTTCAATTCCACCTCTTGCAGCATATTCCCATTCAGCTTCTGTAGGTAAACGGAATGAATTTACTTGATCTCTCCCTTTTTTCTTTTTAATATATCCATTCTTATACATAGTTCTCCATGCACAAAATGCTTTAGCTTGATTCCAAGATACTCCAACTACAGGATATTCTCCATAAGCTTGATGCCAAAAATAATCATTATGCATTGGCTCATTATAGGAATAAGCAAAATCCTTTATCCAAGCTGTTGTATCAGGATATATTTCAATTGGTGGTGCATCTTCATAAAAGTTCTTACGTCCTTTCTTTTTCACCGCCTTATTTAAGTCAACTTGATTGTACTTAAATTTCAACTTAGAAGCATCAACCGTTTTCAAACCATTATAAGACTCAGATTCAGGCAGATACATAGAATCCATAATCTCTACATAAAATTCATCTGGATATTTTCCAGGCTCCTTAATAAGCTTGATTTTTTTATTTAATTTTCTTCCTGCATAAATATCATCATCAGTACCAACACTGTAATAATTCTCATACATGTACTTGTCATAAGGTGTCATTTTTTCAGGATCAACGTCAGCAAATCCGAAATCACCAATACCATCTCCTGGTTTTTTTCCTTGCTCATCTGCAAGAATAGCTAAACGGGTTCTAATTGTCGAATCTTTTACCCATTCAACAAACTGACGGTACTCACTATTAGTGATTTCTGTTTCATCCATATAGAATGAACGTACCGTAACTGTTTTTGTAGGTGCGTCTTGAATGTTAGCTAAATCATCATCGGCTTTACCCATAATAAAAGCGCCTCCAGGGATTAACGTCATACCGTAAGGTTTTTCAGGATGCCATTTCCTACCTTTAACTCCGACTAATTCTCCTTTATCGCCTTTACCACAACTGATAAATAATGACAAAATTGCTGATAATGCAACAAACTTCTTCATATAAACTTGGGTTAAATATAATTTTTATTTAAGGGCGTAAACCTATTCAATAATTTTGAAAAAAACAACATTTTTTTTTAAAAAGTTCAAAAAATATTAAATTATAAATTTACGCTAGTATTAACATTGTGTTAACATATTGAAAAATAACTCTTTTAAGCAATATTCCTTCTTTGGGCTTTCCACCATCTTTCTGGAATTTCTTGCTCACAAGCTGCTAAATAATCTTCATGCATACAAGATAATAACGTATTTCTTTTTAATTTATTGTTACCATTTATTAAAAAAGGTATTTCAATCCACCATCTTCCTGTTATATTACTTTTATAAAATACCAATTCTTCTTCTTCAATTAAAACAATATATTTAATATAATTTTCTTTCGTACCAAATGGATACTCATTTGAGCGAAAACTAAAGCCTTCTATAAAATACCATATCATTTGAGCTATTAAAGCTACTCCATTTGAATTTGGGTTAAAATTAAAAACACCAAATGAACTTACTTTATCACTAATCCCAGCATAACGAGACAAAGCACATATTTCTTTTCCCGTAAATCCGTTGGGAGAAAATTCCTTATTATTTCCAGAATAAGACGACTGAACTGCATTGATATCTACACTTACTAAATCTGCATCTCTAAAAACAGGTTCTGCAACTGCAATATTATTGGAAACTTCTCCTAATCGATAGGCTTCAAAATGTAATTTTTCAATCAAATCAATCTCTTCTTGTGAATTATAATAGGTTTGAAAGCCAATATTAGCATAATTAAATAGATTATTTGGCTCTTCAACAATAATTTTTGACAAAAAAGAATTCGAAACCAAAGAATCCTCTTTACCAAAATCAAATTTACTATCCACAGAAACCAAATTCACCATTTGATCTAAATTATCATAAGCACGATACATTGCGTACGTTAAATCTTGACTGCCACCTACAATAATTGGTGTAATTTTTTTCTTTAAAAGCTCTTCAACAAGCTTTTTTACAACAAAATAAGTATCTTCAATACTATCACCGGCCTCAACAGAACCTAAATCTACTATAGAAACATTCCAATTTCCAGGATATAAACTGTACAATTGTTTTCTAAATTCTTCAAAAACAAAATCTTCATTTTCTTTATTTGCACCTCTGTATTCATTAACCGTGATAATAGCTAACGAAACATTTTCTAAAACAGGGAAATCGGTTTGAGTGTGCAAAGCAACTTTTTTACCTAATGTTTGATTAGATAATTTTAAAATAAATTGTTCCACTGAAACCGAAACAGGTTGCAAAAAATCAAAAACCATTTGCTATTTCTTTTTTGTTGTTGTTTTCTTTGCTGTTGCTTTTTTTGCCGGAGCTTTTTTTGCTGGTGTTTTCTTTTCAATCATTTCTTGAACTTGCGCCAAGGTTAATTTAGAAGCATCAACATCTTTGCTTAATTCTATTTTGATTTTCCCTTTTGTAATTACCGAACGACCCCAACGTGCTTTTTCTACTTTGATACCTTCTTCCTTCCAATCATGAAGCACTTTATCAATGTCTTTTTGCTGTTTTTCTTCGATTAATTCATTCAAATCGGATTGCGATAAATTATCGAAGTTGTATTTTTTATTCACATTGATAAACATGCCGTTCCATTTGATAAAAGGACCAAAACGACCAACACCCTTTTGAATTGGTAAATTATCATACGTTCCAATTGGAGCATCTGCTTGTACTTTTTCATCTATTAAACCTTGTGCGGTTTCCATAGTTACATCCATTGGATCAACTCCTTTTGGCAATGAAATAAATTGGGTTCCAAATTTTACATAAGGACCAAAACGACCATTGTTTACTTCTATTTCTTCTCCTTTGTAAGTTCCTAATTGTTTTGGAAGTAAGAATAAATTCAATACTTCTTCTAACGTAATATTTCCAATATTTTGATCTTGACGCAAACTAGCAAATTGTTTGTTTTCATCATCTGCTTCTCCAATCTGAGCCATTGCTCCGTATTTTCCTAAACGAACCGAAACTTGTTTTCCTGAAACGGGATGAACTCCCAAAATTCTTTCACCGCTTTCTCTATCTGCATTTTTTTCTACATCTACTACATTTGGATGGAAGTGTTTGTAAAAATCGTTCATCATCTTAGCCCAATCCACTTTTCCTTCTGCAATTTCGTCAAAATCTTGCTCTACTTTTGCTGTGAAATTGTAATCTAAAATTGTGTTGAAATTTTTAACCAAGAAATCATTCACAATAATTCCGATATCCGTTGGAACTAACTTTCCTTTGTCCGATCCTACATTTTCAGTTAAAACTTGCGCTTTAACTTCACTATTTTTCAAAACGATTTGCGTGTATTTTCGTTCTTGTCCCTCAAAACTACCTTTCTCAACATAAGTTCTAGCAATAATCGTAGAAATAGTTGGCGCATACGTTGACGGACGACCAATTCCTAATTCTTCTAATTTTTTAACCAATGAAGCTTCTGTATAACGACTTGGCGGACGCGAAAAACGTTCGGTAGCCGTAATATAATTATTCGTAAGTTTTTCGTTTATTTTTAAAGCAGGTAGCATTCCTTCTTGTTCCTCTTCATCATCATCATGTCCTTCCAAATATACTTTTAAGAAACCTTCAAATTTAATCACTTCTCCAGTTGCTGTAAAAGTTTCCGAATGATTGCTCGCTTCAATTTTTACGTTGGTTCTTTCTAATTCAGCATCACTCATTTGAGAAGCTAACGTTCTTTTCCAAATTAAATCATACAAACGTGCTTGGTCTCTATCAATATCTACTGTGTGACGTGACATATCTGTTGGACGAATGGCTTCGTGTGCTTCTTGTGCTCCTTTTGATTTGGTGTTAAAACTTCTTGGTTTAGAGAACTCTTTTCCATAATAACTAGTAATTTCAGCTTGAGCTGCTGCCATTGCTTCTTGCGATAAATTCACACTATCCGTTCTCATATACGTTATAAGTCCGGCTTCGTACAAACGTTGTGCAATTTGCATGGTAATTCCAACAGGCAAATACAATTTTCTAGCTGCTTCTTGTTGTAACGTTGAAGTTGTAAAAGGCGCTGCTGGTGATTTTTTTGTTGGCTTCGTTTCTAAATCTCCTACTTTGTAGGATGAACCCATATTTTTAGTTAAGAAATCTTCTGCTTCTTTTTTAGTAGCGAAGTTCTTAGATAATTTTGCTTTGAATGTTTTTCCTGCTTCGTTAGTAAATTCCGCTGTAATACTGTAAGAAGCTTCAGCATTAAAATTTTGAATTTCACGCTCACGTTCTACAATCAAACGAACTGAAACCGATTGCACACGACCAGCTGACAAACCACCTTTTACTTTTTTCCAAAGTACTGGTGACAATTCATAACCTACTAATCTATCTAAAACTCTACGAGCTTGTTGTGCATTTACTAAATTATAATCAATTCCTCTCGGATTTTCAATTGCTTTTTGAATAGCTGTTTTCGTAATTTCGTGAAAAACGATACGTTTTGTTTTTTCTGGTTTTAAATTTAATTCTTCAGATAAGTGCCAAGAAATCGCTTCTCCCTCACGGT
The DNA here is from genome assembly GCA_044354955.1 of Flavobacterium sp. Lineage (GTDB taxonomy): Bacteria > Bacteroidota > Bacteroidia > Flavobacteriales > Flavobacteriaceae > Flavobacterium. The sequence goes on from JBIKZB010000051.1 coordinate 6,880, forward strand.
CCTCATCGGAAGCCAACCAAACCATTTCGGCATTTTTAGCTAATCCTTTTAATTTGGTTACCAATGCTTTTTTATCGGCCGAAACTTCATATTTTGGTTTGAAACCATTTTCTACATCTACTCCAATTTCTCTCGAAGGCAAGTCGGCAATATGTCCATAACTTGACTCTACTTGGTACTCACTTCCTAGAAATTTTTCGATAGTTTTTGCCTTAGCTGGTGACTCAACGATTACTAAATTCTTTGCCATTTCACTTTTTGTTTGTTTGGCAAAAGTATAGGTTTTTTTTAAATTTTAACATCCCGAACTTTTTTTTACCTACAATTACCCTAAATATTGGCAAAATTACACCTATATATATAGGTGTAAAATCCATGTAAAACGGCTACTTAGAATCGGAAGAAAAAATAATTTAAAAATTTCATGTTAAACCTTTTCTGCCATCTTGTCAGATTTTAGATTTTAGTATTATCTTTGCAATCCGAAACTTCGGAATGATTTAAAGGAATCTTTGATATGGAAAAGGTAATTGATGAAAATAAACAAGGTCAGAGTTTAGTACTTGACCAAAAAGCAGGAAATACAAAAAAACTTTTTATAGAGAGTTATGGTTGCCAAATGAACTTTTCGGACAGCGAAATTGTGGCGTCTATTCTGTATGAAAACGGATATAATACGACTCAAAATCTTGAAGACGCAGATTTAGTTTTGGTAAACACTTGTTCTATTCGCGATAAAGCGGAACAAACGATACGTAAACGTTTAGAAAAATACAACGCAGTTAAGAAAATCAATCCAACGATGAAAGTTGGGGTTTTAGGTTGTATGGCGGAACGTTTGAAAAGTCAGTTTTTAGAGGAAGAAAAAATTGTAGACATGGTGGTTGGTCCAGATGCTTACAAAGATTTACCGAATTTATTAGCAGAAGTAGAAGAAGGAAGAGATGCAATCAACGTAATCTTATCAAAAGAAGAAACCTATGGTGATATTTCACCTGTTCGTTTAAACAGTAACGGTGTCAATGCTTTTGTTTCAATTACAAGAGGTTGTGATAATATGTGTACGTTTTGCGTTGTTCCTTTTACACGTGGTCGTGAACGTAGCCGTGAACCACAAAGTATTATTGACGAAATTCAAGATTTATACGATAGAGGCTTTAAAGAAGTAACCTTGTTAGGTCAAAATGTAGACAGTTACCTTTGGTATGGTGGTGGTTTGAAAAAAGACTTTGAGAAAGCTACTGAAATGCAAAAAGCTACCGCTGTCGATTTTGCGCAATTATTAGACAAATGTGCCACGTTGTTTTCAAAAATGCGTTTTAGATTCTCCACATCAAATCCTCAAGACATGCATGTTGAAGTGATTGAAACCATGGCAAAACACCATAATATTTGCAACTACATTCACTTACCGGTTCAAAGTGGAAGTACGAGAATTTTAAAAGAAATGAATCGTCAACACACCCGTGAAGAGTACATGGCGTTAATTGATAAAATATATAAAATTATTCCAGATATTTCCTTGTCGCAAGATATGATTGCTGGTTTCCCAACAGAAACTGAAGAAGATCATCAAGACACGTTGAGTTTGATGGAATATGTAAAATACGATTTCGGATTTATGTTTGCGTATTCAGAACGTCCTGGAACATTAGCTGCTCGTAAAATGGAAGACGATGTACCAGAAGAAGTAAAGAAAAGACGTTTAAATGAAATTATCGATTTACAACAAAAAATTGGTTTAGAAAGAACACAACGTTTCATCGGACAAGAAGTAGAAGTATTAATTGAAAAAGAATCAAAACGCTCTGATGCACATTGGAGTGGAAGAAATTCACAAAATACAGTAGTGGTTTTCCCAAAAGAAAATTACAAAGTAGGTGAATTCGTACTAGTAAAAATCACAGATTGTACCGCAGCAACTTTAATTGGAGAAGCGGTTAGATATTCAG
>JBIKZB010000282.1:0-2638 GCA_044354955.1 Flavobacterium sp.
GAATTAATGAATTAATTTTTTGTTTCAAGTTTCATGTTTGAAAGTTTCAAGTTAACTTTTAAACATGAAACTTGAAACCTGAAACAAAATATATGGAATCAGTACAAGCTATAAAACAACGATTTGAAATTATTGGGAACGACCCAAAACTCAATCGTGCCGTGGAGAAAGCCATTCAAGTTGCTCCAACGGATATTTCGGTATTGGTAACAGGTGAAAGTGGTGTTGGAAAAGAAAGCATTCCAAAAATCATTCACTCGCTTTCGCACAGAAAACATGGAAAATACATTGCAGTAAACTGTGGAGCCATTCCAGAAGGAACGATTGATAGTGAACTTTTTGGTCACGAAAAAGGTTCGTTTACAGGCGCTACCAATACACGAGAAGGCTATTTTGAAGTAGCCGATGGTGGAACTATTTTTTTGGATGAAGTGGGAGAATTACCATTAACTACTCAAGTGCGTTTATTACGTGTTTTAGAAAATGGTGAATTTATTAAGGTGGGTTCTTCTCAAGTGCAAAAAACAAATGTTCGTATTGTAGCGGCTACGAATGTAAATATGTTTGAAGCTATTGAAAAAGGTAAATTCCGTGAAGATTTATTCTATCGATTGAGTACGGTTGACATTATGTTGCCACCGCTTCGTGAACGAAAAGAAGACATTCATTTGTTATTTAGAAAATTTGCTTCAGATTTTGCTCACAAATACAAGATGCCTGCTATAAAATTGGATGACGATGCCGTTCAATTGTTGATAAAATATAGATGGAGCGGAAATATTCGTCAGCTACGAAATGTTGCCGAACAAATTTCGGTCCTAGAAACGAAGCGCGAAATTTCATTGCAAACACTTCACTCCTATTTACCACAAGAAAATACAAATTTACCTTCAGTAATAGGAACAAAAAAATCGGAAAGTGATTTTAGCAATGAAAGAGAAATTTTGTACAAAGTACTTTTTGACATGAAAAGTGATTTGAACGATTTAAAAAAATTAACTTTAGAGTTGATGCAAAACGGAAATTCAAAAGTTCAGGAAGCTAATAAAGGATTAATTCAGAAAATTTATGGTAAACCCGAAGAAAATGCTATTTTTGAAGAAGAACCACGAGTTGAAATGTTTTCAAAACCAAACAATTTAGCTGCAGAAGATTTCGAAGACGAAGACGATGATCAAAATTATTTATTTGCTGAAACTGTTGATGAGGAAGAAACCTTAAGTTTAGAAGCGAAAGAAATCGAATTAATCAAAAAATCGTTAGAACGTAATAAAGGTAAAAGAAAAGCAGCTGCAGATGAATTAGGAATTTCTGAAAGAACATTGTATAGAAAAATCAAACAATACGATTTATAATGAGATATATAACAATTGCTTTAATTTTTTCAATATCATTACTTTTAAATAGTTGTGGTGTTTATAATTTTACTGGTGCAAAACCCGTTGATGCTAAAACATTCCAAGTCAATTATTTTCAAAATAATGCGCCTTTGGTGGAACCTGGAATTGAAAGAACTTTTACTTTAGAATTGCAAGATATTATCCAAAGTCAAACCAATTTAAATTTAGTATCACAAGGTGGAGAATTACTCTATGAGGGAGAAATTGTAGACTACAGAGTTACACCAATGACTGCAACGGCCGATCAAAGAGCTGCACAAAATAGATTGACAATAACAGTAATGGTTAGATTTAGCAACCGAAACAAAGAAGAAGATAATTTTGAAAAACGTTTTTCATTCTTTTATGATTTTGATGCCAATCAGCAATTAGTCGGTTCTCAATTAACAACCGCTTTAGATGTAATTTTTGAACGAATAACACAAGATGTTTTCAACGAATCGTTAGCAAAATGGTAATTAATTTATAAATTTTGAATATATCCGATTTAACATATCTTTTAAATAAGCCCGAAACTATAAACGAAAAGCAAACTATTGCTTTAGAGAATGTAGTTTTGCAGTTTCCCTATTTTCAGGCGGCTCGAGCATTACATTTAAAAGGTTTGTTTAATCAAGATAGTTTTAGATACAATTATGAATTAAAAAAAACCGCTGCTTACACTACTGATAGAACTATTTTATTTGAATTTATAACTTCGGATAATTTCACAGCAATCCAACAAGAAAAAATTGATGCAATACAAAAATCATTATTAGATATTGAAGTGCATCATGTAGAAGAGATAATTGAATTGCCTCAAATAGAAACCATTTTTATTGAAGAAGAAAAAGTTGAACAAGATAAAATTATAAAAACTTCGGAGGAGAAATTAGAACTTGGAAAACCCCTACCGTTTACTCTAACCGAAAAACATTCGTTTCAAGAATGGTTACAATTGACGAAATTCAGCCCAATTGAACGTGAAATTGAAGATAAAATCATTGAAAATAACCCAGAAAAACAAAAAAAAATAGATATAATTGATAAATTTATTGAAGCCAATCCAAAAATTGCTCCAGTAAAAGAAACGACCAAACCGCCTGCAAATATTAGTAAAAGTACAGAAGAACCAACACACTTAATGACAGAAACATTAGCAAAAGTATATTTAGAACAAAAAAAATATTCAAAAGCAATACAAGCTTTTGAAATATTAATTTTGAAATATCCAGAAAAAAGTAGTTTCTTTGCAGACC
>JBIKZB010000245.1:0-3372 GCA_044354955.1 Flavobacterium sp.
AGCGTCTCAACAATAGAACTATTTTCGTTTAGTTCTTCAACACTTTTCCAGTATTTTTTGTTTGATGCCATTGTATAGTATATTAGCTTCTTAAATTATTTTATTAATAGTGACATTTACCACATTCTAAACCTCCCATTTGAGCCGCAGTTAACTGAGATACTCCGTATTTTTTAGAAAGTTCTTCATGGATTTTTTTGTAGTAAGCATTATCTTCTACTTTCACATTTGTTTCTCTGTGACAGTTGATACACCATCCCATTGTTAATGGAGCATGTTGTTTCATGATTTCCATTTCTTCAACTGGACCGTGACAAGTTTGACACTCAACTCCCGCAACAGTTACGTGTTGTGAGTGATTGAAATAAACGTGATCTGGTAAGTTATGAATTCTAACCCATTTAACTGGCTTAGTTTTTCCTGTATATTTTTGTAACGATTTGTCCCATCCAACAGCATCGTATAATTTAGCAATTTCACCATCGTAAAACGCTTTTGAATGCTCTTCAGTAGCTGTAGTTTCAGCAACTTCACTGATGTTTTTATGACAGTTCATACAAACATTCAACGAAGGAATGTTAGAATGTTTACCAACTCTTGCAGCCGAGTGACAGTATTTACAATCAATTCCGTTTTCACCAGCATGAATTCTGTGTGAATAATGAATTGGTTGCACTGGCTCATACCCTTGGTCAACACCAATTTGCATCATCCATCCGTATGCAAAATAAGCAGAAACCAATAATAACAAGATTGCAGAAACCAATACTAAAAACTGATTTTTAACATAAGCTCTAAAAACATTCATTAATGAACGATCTTTTTGAACAACCTCTAATCCTTTAGCACCAGCAATTTTAGTTAACATATTATTCACCAAGAACAACATAACAACTAACATCATCATTACTAATGAAAGCACTCCTAATATTACATTATTAGAAACACCAGAATTATCAGCATTTGCTTCACCAGCCACAGGAGCACCAGGTGCAACCGCAGGAGCCGCAGGTGCTGGCTCAGAAGTATAAGCTAAAATATTGTCAATATCTTCATTTGACAATTGTGGAAATGCAGTCATCGGAACTTTATTGTTCTCTTCAAACACTTTTACTGCTTGTGCATCTCCTGACTTGATTAATTCTCCACTATTCTTTACCCATTTATACAACCATTCTTTGTCGTACTTAGCAGCAACGTCACGAAGTGCAGGACCCGTAGCTTTTGCATCTAATTTATGACATGCGGCACAATTGGTATTAAATAATTCTTTACCCTTTGCTGCATCCTGAGCGAACGCAGATAAAGAAGTTACTAGCACGAATGCTAAACTGAAGAAAATCTTTGAAAACGATTTATGGTTACCCACCTTTTTCATATTTAAAATGATTATCGACTTAATTTGGTATACTTTTAGATATACCTTATCTAAAAACAACACGTTATTTTTTCAAAACTCCGACAAAAATACAATATTCGAACTATTATTAAAACCTTAATTTTATCTTAAAATGTAATTTATATTTGTTCTAAATAATTTTTAGGTATTCAAATATCATCTTAAATTGTATTTTTGTATTAAATTCAAATGTATATGAAAAATTTATCAAAACATAACTTATTGTACTTCTTTATTCTATCATCATTTTTCTGTTTAACATCGCATGCACAGATTGGAAAAACAACTGTAAATGTTGATCCAAAAATTGATCAATTACTAAAAGAAAAAAGAAAAATAAACAGCGGTTTATTTTTAAACGAAGGATACAAAATTCAAATATATTATGGAAATAGTGAAGATTCGAAAAAGAAACTTCAGGAATTTAAAAGAGATTTTAAAGACTTAGATGGCACCTTAATTTTTAATAGTCCCAACTATAAAGTATGGATAGGTAATTTCAAATCAAGGATAGAAGTAGAGCGTTTATTTCTAGAAGTGAAAAAAAAATATCCTGCTGCCTTAATTATTAAACCTTCAAATTAGTAAACATATCCTATAAAAACAAAAAGCCATTCGTTTGAATGGCTTTTTTTATAATTGAATAAATCTTATTTCAATTTTTTCTTCACTTCAACTTCATGGAATCCTTCAATTAAATCATACTCACGAATATCGTTGTAATTTTTAATCTGCATACCACAATCATAACCTTTAGAAACTTCTTTCACATCATCTTTAAAACGTTTTAAAGTAGCTAACTCACCTGTATAAATTACAACTCCTTCTCTAATTAAACGTATTTTAGAATTTCTGAAGATTTTACCATCAGTAACCATACATCCTGCAATAGTTCCCACTTTAGAAACTTTGAAAATTTCTCTAATTTCGGCAGTACCTGTGATTTCTTCTTTCATCTCTGGAGACAACATTCCTTCCATAGCATCTTTCAAGTCATCAATAGCATCGTAAATAATTGAATAGTTACGGATATCGATTTCTTCTTTTTCAGCTAATTGTTTTGCATTTCCTTGTGGACGAACGTTAAATCCGATGATAATCGCATCAGAAGCAGAAGCTAACAATACATCAGATTCTGTAATTGCTCCAACTCCTTTATGAATAATGTTGATTTGAATTTCTTCAGTAGATAATTTAGAGAATGAATCCGATAATGCTTCAACAGAACCATCCACGTCTCCTTTAAGGATAATATTCAATTCTTTAAATTGTCCTAATGCTATACGACGGCCAATTTCGGCAAGCGTAATATGTTTTTGAGTACGAACTGATTGCTCACGTTGTAATTGTGTACGTTTTGATGCAATTTGTTTTGCTTCTCTTTCGTCTTCGTAAACATTAAATTTATCTCCCGCTGTTGGCGCACCGTCTAAACCTAATACTGATACTGGCGTTGACGGACCCGCTTCTTTGATTTGGTGTCCTCTTTCATCAAACATGGCTCTAATTTTACCATGATTTTTTCCAGCTAACACATAATCTCCAATGCGAAGTGTTCCTGCTTGTACCAATATAGTAGAAACATATCCTTTCCCTTTATCTAACTGCGCTTCAACTACTGTTCCAAGTGCAGGTTTTTTTGGATTTGCAGTAAGCTCAAGAACTTCTGCTTCTAACAATACTTTTTCAAGTAATTCAGAAACACCTGTTCCTTGTTTAGCTGAAATGTCGTGAGATTGATATTTTCCACCCCAATCTTCCACTAATAAGTTCATCCCTGCTAATTGCTCTTTAATTTTTTCAGGATTAGCTGCTGGTTTATCTACCTTATTAATAGCAAATATCATTGGAACCCCAGCTGCCTGCGCATGACTAATTGCTTCTTTTGTTTGTGGCATGATATCATCATCCGCTGCAATTACGATAATAGCAATATCTGTAACTTGAGCTCCACGTGCACGCATCGCGGTAAA
>JBIKZB010000246.1:0-3365 GCA_044354955.1 Flavobacterium sp.
TGTTAAGTTTGGTGTAAGCCAACCAACATTACCATTAACAAATTTTGCTAACAATCCACCAACAGCTAATGCAGGAAGAGATTATATAATTCCTAAATCAACAGCATTTATGTTAGTTGGACAAGGGACAGATCCAGAAAACGATCCTTTAACCTTTACATGGGAACAAAATGACCCTCAAAATCCAACTACTACAGCAGCACCTGTTGATACCAGAGCTGTAGGTCCAATGTTTAGATCTATTTGGGGAACCGCTGTACCAGTTAGATATATGCCTAGTATGACTACAGTATTAACAGGTGCTACTTCTAATACTTGGGAAGTATGCCCATCTGTAGCAAGAGATTTAAACTTTTCATTGACAGTTAGAGATAATAATTTAGGTATTGGTCAAGCTACTACAGATTTAATGAAAGTTACAGTCGATGGCGTAGCTGGGCCTTTTGTTATAACTGCTCCCAATACTGCTGTGTCATGGCAAGCAGGCACAAACAAAACGGTTACATGGAGTGTTGCAGGAACCGATGTAAATGGAGTAAATGCTAAATTTGTTGATATTTACTTGTCTACAAATGGAGGTGCTAGTTTTCCAATATTGTTAGCTAGTAAAGTTCCAAACGACGGTTCTGAAACAGTAACAATTCCTAATACTGCTGGCACAACGAATCGAATAATGGTTAAAGGTTGGGATAATATCTTTTTTGATGTTTCAAACACAAACTTTACTATAACTGCAGCTACCAGTACTATGGCTGTATCATTTAATGGTGTTGAAGGTGAACAAAACAAATCTGTTTGCCAAGGTGCTTCTGCTTCATATACTATAAAGTATGATGCTTTAGCTGGGTTTAGTGGTGTAACAACGTTTGCTGCAACAGGTAATCCTGCCGGTACAACGGTTACTTTTTCACCAACATCAATTGCTGCCAATGGAAATGTTACAATGACGATTTCTAATACAGTTGGAATTACGCCAGGTTTTTATGGTATAATAGTTACAGCTACTTCAGGTGCTGTTACTAAAACTGCTCCTTTCTACATAGAATTATTAAATTCAAATTTTGCAACTCCTTCGTTAACTTCTCCAGTAAATAACTCGGTTGGGCAAGGATTTAGTTTAAATCTAACATGGGTTGCTGATCTTAATGCAACTTCTTATGACGTTCAAGTTGCGACAGATTTAGCATTTACAAATATTTTTTCATCAGGAAATTCTATTACTAATTCTTTTGCATTATCTGGATTAGCAGAAGGGACTACTTATTTTTGGAGAATAAAGCCTAAAAATTCCGGTTGTAGTAGTGTTTTTAGTGCCGAAAATAGATTTACAACAGGTGTGGTAGCTTGTCCTGGTTCAACTTCTTCAACAAATGTGCCGCTAACTATTGGAACAACCGCAAACGTTACTATAAATTCAACGCTTAATATTCCGGCAGGAGTAGTAATTAGTGATGTTAATATCACAATGGATGTAACACATACTTGGATTAATGATTTGACAGCAACTTTAATATCGCCTTCAGGAACTCAAGTTCAGTTGTTTGCAAGACCATGTACAAATGATGATATTCAAAACATTTCAGCAACCTTTGACGATTCGGGCGCTAATGTTGTTTGTGCTACTGATCCTGGTATTACAGGGATTGTTAAGTCAACGCAATTGTTGTCAGCATTTAATGGACAAAATTCTACGGGTACTTGGACGTTACGAATTTTAGATCGTTTCAATGGCGATGGAGGGTCTCTAAATAGTTGGAGTATAAATATTTGTTCAATTCAACCATTAAGTATTGATGTTCAGGAAGGTGCAATTTCTGATTTAGTTATATATCCAAATCCTAATAATGGTAATTTCAATATTCAATTTACTTCAACTTCTGGAAATGAAATTAAGGTAAATTTGCATGATGTAAGAGGAAGGGAAATCTATGCAAAATCGTATACAAACTATGGATTGTTTAATGAAAACTTACAATTAGATACGGTTCAATCTGGAGTTTATCTTGTAACTGTTCAAGATGGTTCTAGAAAAGTAGTTAAAAAGATTGTCGTTCAATAATTATTTAATGTATTATATACTAAAAAGGGAAGCTTTTGCTTCCCTTTTTTATTTTCCATTATAAGTATTCATAGTATTATTTAATCCTGCTAGTGCAAATGATTTCACTATTTCTGAACTTATTTCAAGACGTTCTTTTAGTTTTTCTTTTTCTTTTGCATCCCATTCTCCTAATACGTAGTTGACTTGTTGTCCTTTATTAAAGGCATCACTGATGCCAAATCTGAACCGCGGATACTCAGTTGAGTTTAGTAACAGTTGGATGTTCTTAAGTCCGTTATGGCCGCCATCACTTCCTTTGGTTTTAATTCGAATAGTTCCAAAAGCTAAATTTAAATCATCGGTTATGACCAACATATTTTCTTTTTCGATGTTTTCTTTTTCTAACCAATATTTTACCGCTTTACCACTTAAATTCATATAGGTATTTGGTTTTAATAATAATAAGGTTCTTCCTTTTATTTTTAGTTCGGCAACTTCACCCAACTTCACCGTTTGAAATGAAATCCCTTCTTGGTTAGCTATGTAGTCTAAGACTTTAAAACCTATGTTGTGTCGTGTATTTGCGTATTCTGAGCCTATGTTACCAAGCCCAACAATTAAGAATTTCTTCATTGGAATAGTGTCTTCTTGTTTGTTTTTCTTAAATAGAGTTAAAAACCAGTTCATACGGTAAAAGTAGTATAAAGTTTAGAAAATATAAAGCATAAAAAAAGCACCAGTAAAAACTGGTGCTCTTTTGTATAGTTTGTAAAAAAATTATTTTTTCTTTTTTCCACCTTTTTCTGCTTTTGCAGCTTCTTGAGCAGCTTTCATTGCAGCACGAGAAATTCTTACTTGACAAACAACAGTGTTGTCTGGGTGCATTAATTTGAAATTGTTTGTTTCTAATTTAGTTACATACAATTTGTTACCCATTTGTAATTCAGAAATACTTGCTTCAACAAAGTCAGGTAAGTTTTTAGGTAAAGCTTTCACTTTTAAACGACGTTGGTTTAAACGTAAAACACCTCCTAATAATACCCCTGGAGAAGTTCCTGTGATTTTAACAGGTACTTCCATGATGATTTCTTTGTCATCACTTAATTGGAAAAAGTCAATGTGTAAAATTTTATCAGAAACTGGGTGAAACTGAATGTCTTGCATAATTACATTGAAAGACGCTCCGTTTAACTCAATTACAACTGTGTGTGCGTTTGGAGTGTAAACTAAATCTTTAAATGCTCTTTCGTCTGCAACAAAATGAACTGGCTGATTTCCTCCGTAGATAACGCAAGGAACCATTCCAGCATCACGTACGGCTTTA
>JBIKZB010000247.1:0-3327 GCA_044354955.1 Flavobacterium sp.
ATTATGGAGAAAATAAAGAAAAATTGTCACTTAAGGATTTACTTTTATTTCTAAATTTTAAAAAGTTAAATACTGATATAAGAAAATCATTGAAAGCATAATTATAAAAAAACCTAAAAATATTGCAATTAAGTTTTTATGATGATTTACTTTATTGTAATATGAATCATATTTATTTTCGTCTGTTTCTGTCTTTTTTATAAAATTTTTGTTGTCTTTTTTTATAAAAAAATATCCAAAACTGATAAATAATATACCAAGTAAAAAGGTGAAAATAAATTTTCCTAAAAGTGTTTCTTCTGTAATCAAAATCACTAATTTCATAATAATATAATTTTAAAATCTTCTATCACTCATCATCACTCATAAATCAAATACTTTTTTCTCACTTCCTTAAACTGTTCCAAACCTTCTTGCCAAGTTTTTCTAATTTCTTTTTCGGTCATTCCGGCTTCAATTTGTTCGCGGAGTTTTTTGGTTCCGGCTAATTTGGTGAAGAAATCGTTGAAGAAAATGGTTTTGTCGGCTGTGTTTTCGTAAGCTTTTAATAACCATTTTAATTCCAATCGGTGTACTTTTCTAATTTCGGTTAAATCTTCGCCAAAACATAACTTTCCATTATTAACTGGGTCTTTTGCTCCAAAATTCGGCTGCGGAGTAAAACTAAAATCAAATTCACTTTCAGGTAAAAAAGGCGAACCGTAAATTTGGAATTGCTTTTCGGTGCCACGACCTAAACTTACATTCGTGCCTTCAAAAAAGCACAAACTCGCATACAAATTAATCGATTGATCGTTGGGTAAGTTTGGCGAAGGCTTCACAGGTAAACTATATTTCATTTCATGCGAATAGTTCAAACAAGGCGCTACTTTCAAATCGCATTGTAAACTATCTTTCAACCATTTTTCGCCATTAATCATTTTGGCATATTCACCAATCGTCATGCCATGCAAAACTGGAATTTCATGCATCCCAACAAAACTTTTATGTTCCTTTTCTAAAATCGGGCCATCAATGATAGTTCCGTTTGGATTTGGTCGGTCTAAAACCAAAAGCGGAATGTTGTTTTCAGCACAAGCTTCCATCACATAATGCAACGAAGATATATAAGTGTAAAATCGCGCACCTACATCTTGCAAATTAAAAATCAAAATATCAATTCCTTCTAATTGCTCTGGTTTTGGTTTTTTGTTGTTTCCGTAAAGGGAAATAATCGGCAAGTTTGTTTTGGTGTCTTTTCCATCTACAATTAATTCTCCAGCATCAGCTGTTCCTCTAAAACCGTGCTCAGGTGCATAAATTTTCTGAAGATTGATGTTTTGTTCGATTAAAAAATCAACCAAATGTTTTTCTTTCGCAAGAATTCCCGTTTGATTTGTAACTATTCCAACGCTTTTATCTTTCAATAACGGTAAATAACTTTCAAAGTTTTCGGCACCCGTTTTAAAAGTGACATCTGTTGAAGTGGAAGTTAAAGTCACATTATCAGTGCTCGGTTTTATTTGCGGAATAGCTTTTTTACTACTTCCACACGAAACAGAAAGTATTAGTAAGCCAATTAATGTTGTAATTCGGTATATATTGTATTTCATAACTATTTTTAATCTGTGTAAATCTGTGTAATCTGTGGCAAAAACTTTATGTATATTTGCCTTAATTATAATTTTTAAAACCTTGAATTTAGAATATTTCATAGCCAAAAGACTAATTGCTGCTAAAAGTTATAAAAGTAGTATTTCTTCGCCAATTATAAAAATTGCGATTACGGCAATTGCCATCGGAATTATTATGATGATTATGGCAGTGGCTACAGGTGTTGGACTTCAAGATAAAATTCGCGAGAAAGTTTCCGCTTTCAACGGACACATTATTATTTCTAATTTCGATGATAACCAATCGCAAGTCACTACTGAACCTATTTCCATAAATCAAAGTTTTTATCCTAAATTCAAAAATGTAGAAGGAATAAGTCATGTGCAAGCCGTGGCAAGTAAAGCTGGAATCATTCGCACAGAAAAAGCTTTCGAAGGAATTATATTTAAAGGTGTTGGAAAAGATTATAATTTCACCAATTTAGAAGAATATTTGGTCGATGGCAAAATTCCAAATCTAAAATCCGAATTAAATACCGAAGTTTTAATTTCAGAATATTTAGCTAAACGACTGCAATTAAAGGTAGGCGATAAGTTTCTAACCTTTTTTATGAAAGAAAACGGAAAACTTCCGAACAAAAGAAATTTTCTAATTACCGGAATTTTCAACTCAGGTTTTCAAGAATTCGATGTTACTTATATAATAGGAGATATTCGTCACGTGCAACTCATCAATAAATGGCAACCAACAGAAGTCGGTGCATTTGAAGTCTTCGTAGACGATTTCTCAAAAATCAAAGAAAAAGGAGAGGAAGTCTACAAAGAAATTCCGCCTACTTATAATAGTTTCACCATCGAAGAAAAGTATTACAGTATTTTCGAATGGCTAAAGCTGTTCGATTTTAATATTTTAGTAATTCTAATCGTAATGATTGTCGTAGCCACCATCAATATGGTAGTTGCATTGTTAGTCCTAATCTTAGAACGCACGCAAATGATTGGAATTCTAAAAGCGATGGGCGCTAACAACTGGAATGTCCGAAAAATATTTCTGTATAATGCATTTTACTTAATCGCTCGCGGATTGTTTTGGGGCAACTTTATAGCCATAACCTTATTAGTAATGCAAAAAGTATACGGAGTAATCCAACTCAATCCCGAAAACTATTACGTAAACGAAGCACCAGTAAGCATTAATTTGCTTCACATCGCATTATTAAATATCGGAACCATAATTGTTTGTTTGTTGGTGTTGTTGATTCCGTCCTACATTATTACCAAGATTTCACCAGTAAAAGCTATACGTTTCGATTAATTTTTTAGAAGCACTCGTTTAGTATTTCATAAAGACTTCTGGTCCCGCTATCCGCTACAATCTTTTTCTTTTTTATTGCCTTCAAGAACCTCAGTCAACAAAAAAGAAAAAGGATTTCCTCTCCCATCGGGGCTAGCCAAGACGTTTAGTATTCCAGATAACTATTCCATCGGCTCGCAAGACGAGCTGTAGTAACTCGCAACGCGAGCTGTCATTCCGCAGAATAGGAATCTCCTGCGCAGCAGGCTACTGCTTAACGCAGTTAAGCCCATAACCCACCGAACCACTTTTATGAACTTTATCTTATACTATATATAAGTAACAAAATCCTTCTATGACTTATATGTTAAACAAACACTACTATATAGATATAAGAAATTCCCCTTCAAAGATGGCTAGAGGGTATGTAGCCTTCCTTTT
>JBIKZB010000248.1:0-3321 GCA_044354955.1 Flavobacterium sp.
GCTACAATAAAACCAATAGTTCCCCAAACGCGAATAGGTGGAAAATCTTTCACTACATCTAAACCTCCTTTTTTCAAAGCGTTGTAAGCAACTGAATTAGAAAGAGCAATCGTTGGCATGTAAAAAACCATGGCAACTAAAATCACCCAAAAGAAATCAGATGGATTGCTTACTTGTGGGACATATAGCAAAGTTAATCCTCCTAAAATATGAAGTGCTCCGTATAGCTTTTCTGCGTTTATCCAACGGTCGGCAACAATTCCACATAACGTTGGCATAAAAATCGAAGCAATTCCCATAGTAGAGAAAATAGCGCCAAATTGTGCACCGTCCCAGTTTTTAGTTCCAAACCAATAATTTGCTACTGTAATTAGCCAAGCTCCCCAAACGAAGAACTGGAAAAAGTTCATTATCGTTAATCTGAATTTTACATTCATGTTAGTTTCGTTAAAGTTTTAAGATTCTTTTTTTGAGATTTCATCTCGAATTTTTGCGGCTTTTTCGTAATCTTCATTTTGTACCGCTTCATCTAGTTTTTCGTATAATTCTTTTAACGAATAGCCCGAATAACTATCGGCAGGAACAACTACCTCTTCTTGTCCAAAAGTTTCTGGAGTTGAAAGAATGTCATCGTTTTCTTGATTTTCGCTATTTTCAGAAGGATTGATACTTAGGTATATTCCGGCTTTGTCTAAAATATTTTTGTAAGTAAAAATAGGAGCATTAAAGCGTAAAGCTAATGCAATAGCATCAGAAGTTCTAGCATCGATGATTTCTTCGATTTTATCTCTTTCACAAATAATGCTCGAATAGAAAACACCATCTACTAATTTATGAATAATTACTTGTTTGACCACAATATCAAATCGGTCAGCAAAGCTTTTAAATAAATCGTGTGTAAGTGGGCGTGGAGGTTTAATTTCTTTTTCTAAAGCAATAGCAATTGATTGGGCTTCAAAAGCACCAATAACAATTGGAAGTTTTCGATCACCATCTACTTCATTTAAGATTAAGGCATAGGCTCCATTTTGTGTTTGACTGTAGGAAATGCCTTTTATAGCTAATTTTACTAAACTCATTTTAATTTTTAAATTATCATTTCTTTGATGTTCTAATTTTGGATTTTATACTATATC
The DNA here is from genome assembly GCA_044354955.1 of Flavobacterium sp. Classification (GTDB taxonomy): domain Bacteria; phylum Bacteroidota; class Bacteroidia; order Flavobacteriales; family Flavobacteriaceae; genus Flavobacterium. Next base: position 1,137 of record JBIKZB010000248.1, read on the forward strand.
GCAAAGTCAGAAAATGGCTAACTGAAAAACGGTTAGCCATTTGCTCCAAAAATAAAAAAAAGAGCTATCTAAACAAAGATAACTCTAATTTTAATTTAATATATTTTTTAAACAACTAATTTCTTACGAGTTACTTGCTTTAAATGCTTTTAATTTTTCAATTAATTGAGGAACTACAGTGAAAGCATCTCCTACAACTCCATAATCAGCTACTTTAAAGAAAGGCGCTTCAGGATCAGTGTTGATAACAACTTTTACTTTTGAAGAGTTGATTCCAGCTATATGTTGGATAGCTCCAGAGATTCCAACTGCAATATACAAGTTAGAAGCGACTGGTTTTCCAGTTTGTCCAACGTGCTCACTGTGAGGTCTCCATCCAATATCAGAAACTGGTTTAGAACATGCTGTTGCAGCACCTAAAACAGAAGCTAATTCTTCAATCATTCCCCAGTTTTCTGGACCTTTCATTCCACGACCTGCAGAAACCACGATTTCAGCATCAGCAATCGTTACTTTTCCAGAAACTTTTTCTACGTTTTCAACTTTGATTCCGAAATCTGCATCGTTTAATGATGGTGCAAATGCTTCTTCTGTCATAGCAGCTGCATTTTCTACTAATCCGAATGAGTTTTTAGCAATTCCTAATACTTTTACTGCTGTTGAGATTTCGGTAATATTAAATGCTTTGTTTGAAAAAGCAGTTCTTTTTACTTGGAACGGCGAAGTGCTTTCTGGTAAAGCTACAACATTTGAAGCGTAACCAGCGTCTAAAGCTACCGCTACAAGTGGTGCTAAATACAAACTGTCAGTTGATGAAGAAACTAAAACAATTTGAGTTCCTTCTTTTTTAGCTGCTTGAACAATTACATCAGCAAATGCTTTTGCGCTAAAGTTGTTTAATTTGTCGTTTGAAACGTTTAATACTTTATCTACTCCATAAGCAGCTAAAGCACTGTTATCAGAGTTGTTAATAGTTACAGCTGTAACCGTTGTTCCCATTGAAGCAGCTACTTTCTTTGCGTAAGAAGCTAATTCAAATGCTACTTTTTTTATTTTTCCTTCTGCTGATTCAGCATATATTAATATCGACATGATTTTTTAATTTAATGATTTGAAATTAGATAACTTTTGCTTCGTTATGTAATAAGTTAATTAACTCATCTAAATTGTCAGCATTTATTAATTTAACTGCTGATTTAGCAGCTGGTTTTTCAAATTTAACCGCTTTAGTTGCTGTTGCGTCTGCAGTTGGTTCTACTAAAGTTAAGGCTTTAGTTCTCGCCATCATGATACCTCTCATGTTTGGAATACGTAAATCTTTTTCTTCAACTAAACCTTTTTGACCACCAATAATTAATGGTAAACTTGCAGAAACTGTTTCTTTACCACCATCAATTTCTCTTGTTACCTTTGCTTCGTTTCCGTTTACATCAACACCAACACAAGCGTTTACGAAATTGTAACCTAATAATCCGGCAACCATTCCTGGAACCATTCCTCCATTATAGTCTAAGGATTCTTTTCCAGCAATTACTAAATCATAACCTCCGTTTTTAACTACTTCGGCTAATTGTTTTGCTACAAACATTCCGTCAGTCGGATTTGCATTAATACGAATTGCTTCGTCAGCTCCAATTGCTAATGCTTTTCTTAAAGTTGCCTCAGCGTCAGCTCCACCCACATTTACAACCGTAACATTTGCTCCTTGTTGCTCTTTAAACCAAATAGCTCTTGTTAGTCCAAATTCGTCATTAGGATTAATTACAAACTGAACACCATTAGTGTCAAACTCGCTATCACCATTGGTGAAATTAATTTTTGAAGTAGTATCAGGTACGTGACTGATGCAAACTAATATTTTCATTTTTAGGTATTTTGTTAGTGAATATTTTCAGACCCAAAAATACAAATTAATTTCTAAATAAAAACTATGCACGCATAATAAATATGTATTTCTTAGATAAATTAGCTTTTTTTTGTGAATAGTTTAATTGTAAAGTCTTGTTTAATGGTTTTGTTGAATATATTTAACGCTAAAACGTTTTAGTAGAAAGAAGTACCATTTTTTTTTTAATCGATTAGTAATAATTATATTTTTCTTACTTTTGCCAATCATAATTCAAAGAAATTAATTTCATGAGAACGATACAATTTAGAGAAGCTATTTGTGAAGCGATGAGCGAAG
>JBIKZB010000025.1:0-11263 GCA_044354955.1 Flavobacterium sp.
ACCGATTATATCGATTTATATCAAATGCATTGGCCAGAACGCGTGATGAATATGTTTCAAAAACGCGGTGTTCAGGAATTAGACCCAAAATGGCAAGACAATATTTTTGATGTACTAACAGTTTATGACGGATTAATTAAAGAAGGAAAAATCAAACAGATTGGACTTTCAAATGAAAATCCTTGGGGTGTAATGCGTTTTTTAATGGAAAGTGAAAAACACGGTTTACCAAGAATTGCCACAATACAAAATCCGTTTTTGTTGTTGAATCGATTGTATGAAGTGGGATTGTCAGAAATTGGAATGCGTGAAAATGTAGGTTTGTTAGCTTATTCTCCGTTAGGTTTTGGGTTTTTAACTGGGAAACATTTGAATGGAATCGAAAAAAATTCGAGATTGGATTTGTTTAGAAATTTCACTCGATATACCAATGATAATTGTTTTAAAGCTACTAAATTATATAAAGAATTAGCCGAAGCTAATGGTCTAACGTTAACCCAAATGGCAATTGCTTTTGTACATCGTCAACAATTTGTAACGTCAACAATTATTGGCGCTACAAACATGGAACAATTACAAGAAAACATTGCGGCTTTTGGCACTGTTTTATCAGCTGAAACGGTAGCTGAAATAGAGAAAATTCAGGAATTAATTCCGAATCCAGCTCCTTAAAAAAAGTAAAAAACCTGACAGGTTTCTGAAACCTGTCAGGTTTATAAATTACAAATTATCTATAAACTTATCCTTCGGATATTTAATCTTATAACTGATTCTGAATTTCTTGGTTTCTCCAGCGACCAATTTCACATCCCAAGTTAAAATTCCGGTTTCTGCGTTTACTTTTGCTTTTCCGTTTTCTAATAATTCTATGGTAATTTCTTTATCGGTACTGATTGGATATTGATCCTTTAACAATAATTCAATCGCTTCTTTTTTGTTGTTTTTTACGGTAATATCGAAGGTAAACGTTTGTTCTTTATAACCCGATAAGAATTTAGTTCCCGATTTATCTGCGATTTTCTCACGTTTGATGGCTATTTTTTTATCTCTTCCCATGCTCAAATTCAACGTGTCAGATGTTTGATTTGGATTAATCATGGTTTTGCCTACATACATACCTTCAAAAATAATATTTGCTTCACCAGGTAATAAATTGAATTTAGAATATTCGCTAATCTCAGCTAACAAAAATGCTTCTTTTTCCACTTTTGGAACGGCGTAATATTTGTAAGATGCTGGCAATTTCAATTCTTTTAAGGCAACACTGTGCGCTTTACCATTCGATAAAATATCATACGGAATGTCAATATCAAATGAAATATTTAATTGGTTTTCATTGATGGTTGTGTAATTTGAAACAGAGGATTCATCCATTTCTGCTTTATCTTTTTTATAAGCTACGCCTGAAACTTGACCTTGAAGTGAATTATAAACAACATTACTGTTATTATAAGTTCTTGGATAACCATATCTCAAAAACCAAGCTTGTAAAATAGGAGCTATGTTGTTTTGATTTGGATTACCACTAGATAAAGTTAGTTTCACATTTTTCCAATCGATACCAGTGTTTTGTGTTACTTTTGCTTTATACATTAAATTGATTGGTGCATTTACATTGTCGGCTCTCATGTCATAAAACGGAATCCATGACGCACCATTAGTTAGATAATTTATATCTAAAGTCATGGTTCCAGCAACTGTATTCATCACCTGAAGTATCAAATTGTATTCTGGTTTTGCAGTAGTAGTATTTTTTTTTAGCGCTAATTTTTCTTGAAGTAACTGAATTTTTTTCTCAAAGTTTTTTTCTTTAATACTTAATGTATGAATAGATTGTCCAAACTCATTTCGTTTAACTCTATAATAATCAATTAATTTTGTAAACTCACTAATTGTAATTTCGGGTTTTGTAGTACCTGCTAATTCTTTTTTATCGAGCAGTTCAATTGTTTTTGAAATAGCATTTTTTTCGATTGTAATTTTATTAATTTCGTTTTCAAAATAATTAATACTGTCTGAAAATTTTTGTTGAATTGGGGTTAGTTTTAAGGGTTCGGTTGTTTCTGAATTTTCTTTATAATCTCGAACAAGCTGAACTGATAAAACGGTAACATTGGCTGGAGCGCCAATTTGAATGGTATTCTCATTTACGTAGTCCGCTACGTTTTTAATAACAATTTCACTGGTTCCTGAAGGAAGTGTTACCGAAGCCGATTGCAATAATTCAGCCGAATTGCTGTAAACAGTTGCGCTTCTAATTTTAGCGGTTGTAAAAATTGGTTTTTGAGCAAATCCTATTGCCGAAAAACATAATAATGTAAATACAAGTATTTTTTTCATCTCTATAAACTTTAGTGTTTCTTATATAGAGTGAAATAAAAAGAAAAAGGTTGGGAAGTAGGTGAAATTAAATTCCTAAAATAATCTTAGCAATCGTAAAATAGGTCAAAATCCCTAAGATATCGTTACTTGTAGTGATAAAAGGACCAGTTGCTAATGCTGGGTCAACATCATATTTATTTAAGAGAATAGGAATGAAAGTTCCAATTAACGACGCCATAATAATTACTGAAAGTAGCGCTATGGCAACAGTGTAGCCCACATGAATTTCGTAGCCTAATAAGAAATAACTGCCCGCCAATAAGATTACAGAAAGAATTACTCCATTCAATAAGCTCAATGAAAGTTCTTTTAATAAGCGTTCAACAACTGGACCAATGATAGTGTTATTGGCTAAACCTTGTACAATAATTGCTGAAGATTGAACACCTACATTTCCTGCCATTGCGGCAATAAGTGGAGTAAAGAAAAACAATTCGGGATGCAAGTCCATTACAGGTTCAAAAATTCCTAAAACGTGTACCGAAATAAATCCTCCAAATAATGCTAAAACCAACCAAGGCAAACGTGCTTTTGTCAATTCCAAAATACTATCATCGGCTTCAACGTCTTGTGAAATACCCGCTGCTAACTGGTAATCTTTATCAGCTTCTTCCTTGATAACATCAATAATATCGTCAATAGTAATTCGACCCACTAAGCGACCTAATTCATCTACAACCGGAATAGCATCCAAGTCATATTTTTGCATAATTCGCGCTACCTCTACATCTTTTGTGTCTACTTTTACATAATCCACTTTTTTGATGTAAACTTCGCTAATATGTGTTTTGGTTGAGGTCGTTAATAAGTCTTTTAGAGACAAACGACCTTTTAAACGACCTTCATCATCTACCACATAAATAGAATGCACTTTTGCAACATTTTCAGCCTGAGCGCGCATTTCTTTAACACAAGTTAATACATTCCAGTTTTCGTTCACTTTCACCATCTCTTTTCCCATTAAACCACCGGCAGAATCTTCATCATAGCGTAATAAATCTACAATGTCTTTGGCGTGTTCAACGTCTTCTAATTCAGAAATTACTTGTTCTTTTTTATATTGCGGTAATTCAGCAATAATATCAGCTGCGTCATCCGTACTCAATTCGTCAAGCTCTTCTGCAATTTCTTTTGGAGAAAGGTTTTTTAAGATTTTTTCACGAACTTCTTCGTCTAATTCTAACAGAATCTCGGCTGTTTTTTCAGAATCTAAGGTATTAAAAATATAACCAGCACCATAATCATCGAGTTCTTCCATGATTTCGGCAATATCAGCAAAGTGAATATCCTCAAGAAGTAAATGTAATTCTTGAGACTTGTTTTCACTTATAAGTTGTTCTATTTCAGATAGAAACTCTCTGCTGATTTTAAACTCCATCGGCTGTTATTTTTTGGGTAATTTCTATAAATTGTTCCACCGTTAATTGTTCCGGACGGAGGTCAAAGATAGTGTCTAATTTTAAATTATCAGAAAAATTGAAGGTTTTTAAGCTATTTCGCAATGTTTTTCTTCTTTGTTGAAAAGCAGTTTTTACTACTCTAAAGAACATTTTTTCATCACATGGCAACGAATAATCTGCTTTTCTTTTCAATCGCAACACGCCTGAATCTACTTTTGGTGGTGGATTAAAAACATTGGGTGGAACCGTAAACAAATATTCCGCTTCATAAAAAGCTTGGGTTAAAACCGATAAAATTCCGTAGACTTTGCTTCCTTTTTTCTCGCAAATACGTTGGGCAACTTCCTTTTGAAACATACCAGCAAATTCAGGAATTTGGCCGCGCATTTCTAAGGTTTTAAACACAATTTGAGTTGAAATATTGTATGGAAAATTTCCAATAATTGCAAAAGGTTCTTTGTTGAACACCTCGTTTAAATCGTATTTTAAAAAATCTTTAGAAATGATATGATTTTCCAATTTTGGAAAGTGAACACCCAAATATTCTACCGATTCTTTATCGATTTCAATTACAAAGGTTTCAGTTGGTTTATCCAATAAATATTTGGTTAAAACACCCATTCCTGGACCAATTTCCAAAATTTTTGAATAGCCTTCCAGCGAAAGTGCATCGGCAATATCTTTTGCGATGCTTTCATCTTTTAGGAAATGTTGTCCTAAGTGTTTTTTTGCGCTTACTTTTTCCATTTTAATTCGTTTCTCCGTAGAATTCGCTCATTACTTCCAACTCCGTTCTAAAAGCCAACATTTTGTCAGCGAAAAGTTGTAAGCCTTCCTGGCGTAATCTTGGTGCGTGATTTTTGTAATAGTCTTCTAATTTGGCTCTTGAATCAGTGAAATACTGAACGGCATAGGTTGTACCTCCCATTTCTTCTTCTACCACTACTCGCACCATTTTAGCATTGGTAAATAATCCTGTTGCTAAAACATCGTTAATATGTTTGTTTTGCATCCATTTTAACCAAGCGGAATGAATGCTTTCGTCTACGTTTATGGTAACGTTGTATATAATCATTTTTAATAAATTTCAAGTTCAATTTCAAAAATCAAATTTGGAACACAGATTTAAGAAATTGAAATAATAAAAAAAATCTTCGAGCTCCTTGTACTTTCTTTCTGCACTTTGTGGTTAAACTCTAAATCGTAGTATCGCCTCGCAACGTTCTATACTGTTTTCTGCTTTCGGTATAATACAAACTATCGGGATGCTCTAAAACTACTTTTTCGTATAATGCTTTTGCTTTTTCGTTATCTAAAAGATGTTTTCTATAAATTTCTGCTGAATAAAATAAGGCTTCATCTTTGTAAATTCCGTCTTTGTGATTGTCTAAAATATTTTGATAATAAGTTAAGGCTTTATTGAAATCTCCTTTTTCTTCATAGATTTTACCTACTTTAAACAAAGTTCCTTCTTCAATACTTTCGCCTTTATGTTTTTGTAAAATAGTTAAAAATAGTTGAAGTGCTTCTTCTTTTTTATTTTGATACAATTTCAAATCCGCAGTTGCATACGATTGAAGTGCTACTCGCAAACTGTCTTCTGCTGAATTGTCTTGTATTAGCAAAAACATTTCAACCGCATCATTTGCAATTAATAAACTTGGCGATTGTTTCAAAACTTTTACTTGTTGTAAAGTCCAGTCGAAATCTTTTTTATAGAAGTTCGCTTTGGCTAATTTAAGGCTGGCTTCATGAGCCAAAACATCGTTTTTCAAATTGTCTTCAACTTGTGCGTAATACAAAATGGCTTGGTTGAATTTTTCGTCATACACCATAATATCTGCCAATTCCATTTTAACTTTAGCTTGTTCTCTAATGTTTAAAGAATTATTCAAATAGTCATTAAGTCTTTTTTTTGCAATCTCAGAATTTTTTAGATAAAACGCTTCAAATCTAGCAGTTAATAGAACTATTTTTGTTAAATAAGGATTTTGATGGTACTTTTCTAAAACGCTGTTTAAACGACTATATATTTCTTGATATTCACTTGGAATTGCATTTTTAATTTGAGAATCTAAAAGAAAATTGTAAGCTTCAAGATGAAGTTGAGGATCGGTTGAATTGTCTAAAATAAATTGAAAAATAGTTTTAGCATCTTCATATTGATTTTCTTCGATTGCTAATTTTCCTAGAATTATTATATTGTAAATCGTTTCCGGATTTCTTTTATAAACTGCTTTCTCTTGAATAAAGGCTTTTCCGTATTCTTTTTGTTGTACAAAAAACCAACTCAAAAACTGGTTCCAATACACATCTTGTGATTTTTGTGTTCGTAGTAATAAGTTTTTGCGAATTGTAGTTGCAAATGAACCATCCGTATCATCCATTAAAAAACGAGTCAACTGATTTTGAACCATTGATGTGCCATCTGGCGTATTGAAGCCGTAATCTAATAATTTGTTTAGCATGACTTCTAAATTACCTAATTGCCCTTGAATCATGGCAATTTGGTAATCGAAGTTTAGATTTGGATTAGCTTTTTGTCCATTTTCGTAGGCTTTTAATGCCCAATCTAACAGTACCTTTCTTTCAAAAATACTTCCTAAATTGTATGCAAAGTTGGCATTTTTATCAATTTCATTAAGGGCTTCTTGGTATTTTTTATCTGCTTCAGACTGTTTTTTTTGTAATTGATAAATATAGCCTTCTTCTACTAAAAGAGTAGGGTTGTTGTTTTTAGGCTTTAATTCATTTATAAATTTTAAAGCTTTGTCGTGTTGTTCTAATTGCTGATAGCAATATAAAAGTTTATCCAAATGTAAAAGTTTATTTTTTGAGTAAACTTCTTCAAGAATGGTTACTGCTTTTTCATATTCTCCAGCATCAATATAGTTAAATGCCAATTGCTCGTTTTGTGCCGAAACCCAAAACGGCGACAAAAAAAGCATAAAAAAAACTATTTTTCGCAACATAAAAAAACTAATAAGTTACTAAAGTAATACTTTTTAGCGTCAAATAAGTACTTTATTTAATAAAGATTAACGTTTAGTTAATAATATCAAATCCAGTGTACTTTCTTAAAACTTCAGGGACTACGATACCTTCTGGTGTTTGATAGTTTTCTAAAATTCCAGCTAATACTCTTGGTAAAGCTAAAGAACTTCCATTTAAGGTATGTGCTAATTGGTTTTTACCTTCTTTGTCTTTAAAACGTAATTTTAAGCGATTTGCTTGGAATGTTTCAAAATTAGAAACAGAACTAATTTCCAACCAACGTTCTTGAGCAGTTGAATATAATTCGAAATCATACGTTAAAGCTGAAGCAAAACTCATATCACCACCACATAATCTTAGAATTCTATATGGTAATTTTAATTCTTGTAAAATTTCTTTTACGTGTTCCACCATTCCGTCTAATGCTTTATAAGAATTATCTGGATGTTCAATGCGAACGATTTCAACTTTATCAAATTGGTGTAAACGATTTAATCCACGAACGTGTGCGCCATATGAACCTGCTTCACGACGGAAACATGGTGTATATCCTGTGCAAAGAACTGGTAAATCATTTTCGTTTAATAAAACATCTCTAAAAATATTCGTTACTGGAACTTCCGCAGTTGGAATTAAATATAAATCATCCACACCTACATGGTACATTTGACCTTCTTTATCAGGTAATTGACCTGTTCCAAAACCAGAAGCTTCGTTCACCATGTGAGGCACTTGGTATTCTAAGTAACCTGCATCGGTATTCTTGTCTAAGAAATAAGTGATTAAAGCACGTTGTAATTTGGCACATTTTCCTTTGTAAACTGGAAAACCCGCTCCTGTGATTTTAACCCCTAATTCGAAATCAATTAAATCGTATTTTTTTGCTAATTCCCAGTGAGGTAAAGCGCCTTCGTGTAATTTAGGAATTTCGCCTTCTTGAAAAACGTTTAGGTTTTCTTCAGGAGTTTTCCCTTCCGGAACAATGTCGGCTGGTAAATTAGGTAATTTGTATAATTCTTCTTGTAATTTTGATGCAAAAGCATTCAATACTTCGGTCAATTCTTTGTCTTTTTCACGAAGTTGAACTGATTTTTCTTTTAAGATTTCAGCTTTTGCTTTTTCGCCGCTTTTCATTAAATCGCCAATATCTTTGGATAGCTTGTTCGACTCGGATTTGATAGTATCTAATTCAACTTGAATTGCTCTTCTTTTTTCGTCTAATGCAATTACTTCTTCAACAGCACTTTTAGCATCTAAGTTTTTCTTAGCTAATCGTTTTACTACTTCGTCTTTGTTTTCTCTAATGTACGCTATCTGTAACATAATATATAGGATTTTAAAGATGCAAATTTAAGGAATTGAAATTAGAAAATTGATAAAAATCAAAAATGGTAATAAGTTTATTTATGACAATAGATTTTTATGAAAACTTACTAAAATTAAACATTTTTAGTATATTCGTTATTGTTTTGATTTTTAGAACAAAAAAATACGATTAATAAATTATTAACTTACATATTTAAAATGCGTAAAATTACTTATAGCTTCATTCTACTTATAGGTATTATGGGTTATGCCCAAACTAGTGATTCTGAATTTGAAAGAATGGTTGAAGCGGAAATGAAATCAGTTTCATCGATTCAAAATCTTAGAGTGAACCCTAACACTCTGAATTACGATGTTACTTATCATGAATTGAGATTTTCAGTTGATCCAAGTGTTACCAATCCATACATTAATGGTATAGTAAAAACAACTTTTAAGGCTCTATCCGATATTGATGCCGTTACATTTGATATGGCAACTGAATTAACAGTAAGTTCGGTAACAATGAATAGTGCTAGCTTGACTTTTAGTCAAAGCAATTATGAGTTAAATATTAATTTACCAGCAACAGTAACAACAGGAAATAGTGCAACCGTAGTAATAACTTATGCGGGGTCACCACCGCAGGCAGAAGGTGCTTTTACAAGAGGTACGCATAGTGGCACACCTGTAATTTTTACGCTTTCAGAGCCTTTTGGAGCAAGAGATTGGTGGCCATGTAAACAAGATTTAAATGATAAAATAGATAGCTTTGACATATATATTACTTGTCCTGACACCTATATTGGTGTTTCAAATGGATTGCTTCAAAGTTCCATAACATCAGGAGGTACTACAACTCGTCATTTTAAACATAATTATCCAATACCTGCTTATTTAATATCATTAAATGTTACAAATTATGTTACTTATAACATTCAAGCAGGATTAGGCACTGTTGATAATCCATTTTTTCCAATAAATAATTATTTATATCCAGAGAGTAATACGGCTTCAAATAGAGGTTTTATTGATCTTACGATTCCTATAATGAATTTTTTTGAACAAAAATTTGGACCTTATCCCTACCGAAATGAACAATATGGTCACGTTCAGTTTGGCTGGGGAGGAGGAATGGAACATACTACAATGACTTCTATGGGGGCTTGGAATAGTAGAAGTTTAATTGCCCACGAATTAGGTCATCAATGGTTTGGTAACAAAGTTACTTGTGGCACCTGGAAAGATATATGGTTAAATGAAGGATTAACCGAATACAGTGCTGGAATTGTGGTTGAAGAATTAGATGGCGATGCAGCTTTTGTTACTTGGAAAAGCGGAAAAATATCAAATATAACTTCACAAACTGGAGGCGCAGTTTATTTGACGGATTCAGAAGCTTTAAATGTTGGTAGAATATTTAGCAGTAGATTATCATATAACAAAGGTTCCATGGTGACACATATGTTACGTTGGGTAATGGGTAATGTTAATTTTTTTCAAGCACTTCAAAATTATTTGAACGCTCCTAATTTAGCTTTTGGCTATGCTGTTACTACAGATCTAAAATCGCAATTAGAAACTGTACATGGAAGTAGTTTAACAGAGTTTTTTAACGATTGGATTTATGGACAAGGATACCCTACATATACAGTTAATGCGCAAAACTGGGGAGCAGGTCAAGCAAAAATTACAGTTAGCCAAACACAATCAAATACAAGTGTTTCGTTTTTTGAAATGCCTTTGGAGATAAGATTGTCAGGTGCTGGAGGATTAACACGCGATGTGTTGGTTAATCATACTTTTAGCGGGCAAGAATTTATAGTTCCGGTTCCATTTGTAGTAACCGGTGTGACTTTTGATCCGAACAAACACATTATTTCTAGAAACAACGTGGCTACTTTAGCAAATGAATCTTTTGATTTAGAGCAAACTATTTCGATTTATCCAAATCCTACTACTAATGAATTACACATTATGATGCCAACTACTCTTCAATTAGATAAAGTTCAAATTTATAACACACTCGGACAATTAGTAGGACAAAAAGATGCCATTGATTTTTCAGTAGCTGAATTATCTGCAGGTTTGCATTTGCTTAAAATTACTACTTCGGAAGGTGTAATTAATAAAAATTTTATAAAAAAATAGGTCAACTATAAAAATATGATGAAAAGTAAGGTGAAAACCTTACTTTTGTCTTTTAAATAAAAGCATAAAAATGATTCAAGTAGCACAAATATTATTCATATTATCCGTTTTAGTTATTCTTCACGAATTTGGTCACTACATTACAGCCAAGATGTTTAAGGTACGTGTAGAGAAATTTTATTTGTTTATGGATGCTGGTTTTTCTTTGGTAAAAAAGAAAATTGGTGAAACAGAATGGGGAATCGGATGGTTGCCATTAGGCGGTTATGTAAAACTCTCAGGGATGATTGATGAAAGCATGGATACCGAACAAATGAATGCACCTGCAGAACCATGGGAATTTCGTTCTAAACCAGCTTGGCAACGTTTAATTATTATGTTGGGTGGAATTATTGTGAATGTGATTTTGGCTTGGTTGATTTTTACAATTATGTACTCAACCGTAGGACAAAAATTTATTTCAACAGAAAAAATTCAAGAAAACGGATTAGCTTTTGGCGAAGTAGGTCAGAAAGCAGGTTTTAAAAACGGAGATAAAATTATTTCAGTTGATGGAAAACACCAACCTAGTTTTAACCGAATGACTTTAGATGTTTTATTAGGCGATAAAGTAGAAGTTGAGCGAAATGGAGAAAAGGTTGAGGTGATTTTAACTGACGAAATGAAAGGTGAAATCATTAGTAAAGAAGGAAAAGAGTTTGTTGGGCCTCGTTTTTCAAATACTGTAGTAGATTCTGTTGTTCCAAAATCGGCTGCTGATGTTGCAGGTTTAAAAAAAGGGGATAAAATAAAAGCTTTAAACGGAACGGCATTTACCTATTATGATGAGTTTAAAGAACGAATTTCTAAACATAAAAATGACAGCATTTCATTATCTGTTTTGAGAGGATCTCAAATAGTTGAACTGAAAGCTAAAGTAGATAAAGAAGGAAAATTAGGTTTCATTAACAAAGCTCTAGATAAGTTAGATTATGAAGTAAATAATCAATTATCGTTTGGTCAAGCAGTTCCTGCGGCAGTAAGAGAATCTT
>JBIKZB010000250.1:0-3309 GCA_044354955.1 Flavobacterium sp.
TGATATGAATTTTGCGTGGCCAGGAGCTGAAATTGCAGTAATGGGAGCAAAAGGAGCTTCTGAAATTATTTTCAAAAAGGAAATTAGTGAAGCCGCAGATCCTGCTGCTAAATTATTAGAAAAAGAAGCAGAATATGCAGAGTTATTTGCAAATCCATACACAGCCGCACAACGAGGATTTATCGATGAAGTTATTTTACCTCATGATACGAGAAGAAAACTATTGAAAGCTTTTAGTATGTTAGAAAATAAAGTGGTTGATACACCCAAAAGAAAACACGGTAATATTCCGTTATAATAAGAAAGACCGACTAAATGTCGGTCTTTTCTTTTTTTAGTTTTGAATCTACATAATTGGCAATAAAGCCTAACTTCATTCGTTGCAGCATTTTCTTTTCAAATTCCCAAAAGAAAGTAAATTGCCCGAAAATAAATCCTATTAAAACGAGTAAAACTTGATAAATAGGAAAAATTAGTACGAGGCGTAAAACTCTATACAACCAATGAGGTTGAAATGTTTCAGGAATACCTATTAAGTTTAAAAATGGTTTAGCTAATTGTAACGAACTGAATCCAGTAATAGCAAATACGATTAAAATAACTATTAATTGCAAATTTGTAGTTACGTTCCAGCGTTCTTTTAATTTCTTCATAATTTAAATTCTTGGTGAAAACCCACCAAGTTTTTGATTGTTTTTCAGTTGAAAATAGACTAAATAATTGTAAAGCATGTAATTTACTTCGTAGCCGTAATTAATATTAGTTTCATAATTAATAGTCATTTCATATAAATTTGGATTGTATTGTGAAGACAGCATTGTTCTTCTGTTCCATTCCAATACCCAAACTCTATTTCTAGATTCTAAATAAGATTGTGAGTAATAATTTCTGGGTTTTGCATTACTATTAAACCAAGAAGAAAATCCAATATCAATTATTAAAACCTCGTATTCAATTTCTTTATTTGCAATGCGAATTGTATCACTTTCTAGTTGTGGTTTATTATCAAAATTATTTTCAGTTTTTGATGAATTACAAGCTAAAAGTATTGAAAAAATGATTAAAAACAGTAAGACAAAATATTTCATAGCTTCACGTATTTAGTTTGTCATAAAGACAAAAAAAGCACCGACTTAGTAGATGCTTTTAGATATTTGTACTATAATTTATTTTCCAAAAAGTTTTCCAAGTAAACCTCCTAAGCCTCCTTTTTTTGTAACTGCAGCCATAGCATCATTTATGTCAACTTTTCCATCATTATTTTGATCGAGTCCAAAATTTTTACCATATTTAGAAACCGAATTCATTAATTCTCCTCCTTGGCCACTAGAAATAGCATTTACTATGTCGTTCATGTTAAATTCAGGGTAGTTTGTGTCTTTTGCTTTATTAACTAATCCTCCTAAAATTTGAGGAATTAAACCACCAGAAACGCTACTAGCTGCTGAAGAAGATAAGCCAAATTTTTCTTCTAAATTTCCGTTTACTTTTTTAGTTATTTCTTTTACAACTGTATTGTCTCCATTTATTGAAGAATTTCCACTTAACAAACCAGATAAATCACTAATATTTCCACTAGCAACCATATCTTTTAATCCTGAAAGTATTAAACCTCCAGCTTCATTCATTATAGCATCATTTTGCTCATTTGGCACAGCTGGATTATTTACAACAGCATCTAAACCAAATTGTTTTACTAATTCTGATAATTGATCAAACATAATTTATTAAAGTTATATTTATTAAAGATAATAAATTTTTAATTGTTTTTCAACAAACTTATAATTTGTTCTGCTAATTCAGTTCCAATTCTATCTTGCGCTTCACCTGTAGCAGCACCTATATGAGGTGTTAACGAAATGTTTGGATGCATTAAAATTTTAATTTCTGGAGTAGGTTCATTTTCAAAAACATCTAAACCAGCGAACAATACTTTGTTATTGTCTAAAGCTTCTACAAGAGCAACTTCATCAATAACTCCACCACGTGCACAATTTACAATTCCTACACCATCTTTTAATTGAGCAAATTCTTCTTTCCCAATTACATAACCAACTTGTGCTGGAACATGTAATGTTATAAAGTCAGAATGTTTAAAAATATCTTCTAAAGGTTCTGTTTTTATATCAACATTAATAAATTGACCATTGTAAAAATCTACACGAATAATAGCTTCGCTCACAAATTTATCAGCAGCAACAACTTTCATTCCCAAACCAAGAGCCATTTTTGCAACTGCTTGACCAATTCGTCCAAAACCAATAATCCCTAAAGTTTTACCTCTTAATTCAACTCCATTTGCATAGGCTTTTTTTAATCCTTCAAAATTGGTGTCGCCTTCTAGTGGCATATTTCGGTTAGAATCATGTAAAAAACGTACCCCAGTAAATAAATGCGCAAATACTAATTCGGCAACACTTTCAGATGAAGAAGCAGGTGTGTTAATTACATGTAATCCTTTTTCGCGAGCATAAGTCACATCAATATTGTCCATTCCAACACCTCCACGACCAATGATTTTTAGTCCTGGACAAGCGTCGATAATATCTTTACGTACTTTCGTTGCACTTCTTACTAAAATAACTTTTACATCATGTGTATTGATGTAGTTAGCCACTTGTTCTTGTGCTACTTTTGTTGTAATTACTTCAAAACCTCCTTTTTCTAAAGCTTTGATACCGCTTTTTGAAATTCCGTCGTTTGCTAATACTTTCATTCTATTTATTTTTATTCTACTAATAACTAGTTACTAAATTTTATTTTCTAATTCTTTCATTACATCAACTAACACTTGAACACTCTCTATTGGTAGCGCATTATACATGGAAGCACGATATCCACCTACCGAACGATGTCCAGCTAAACCAGAAATTCCAGCCGCTTTCCACATACTATCAAATAATGTTTCATGTTCTGGATTTACTAAAACAAATGTTGGATTCATATTTGAACGATCTTCAGTTGCAGCAACTCCTTTAAATAAAGGGTTTCTGTCAATTTCTGAATATAATAAAGCTGCTTTGGCTTCATTTATTTTTTCAATTGCAGCAATACCTCCTAATTTTTTCAACCATTGTAAAGTTAAAAGTGAAGCATAAATTGGAAACACTGGAGGTGTGTTGTACATGCTCTCTTTTGCAATATGCTGTTGGTAATCTAACATACTTGGAATAGATCTTCCTGTTTTACCTAAAATTTCTTCTTTAACAACAACTAAAGTAGCGCCTGCGGGTCCCATGTTTTTTTGTGCTCCTGCATAAATTAAATCAAATTTTGAAAAATCTAAAACGCGTGAAAATATATCAGAAC
>JBIKZB010000249.1:0-3309 GCA_044354955.1 Flavobacterium sp.
AGAAAATCACAAGTTTTCTCAACAGCAGCAGATAATCAACCATCGGTAGAAATCCATGTTATTCAAGGAGAAAGACCAATGGCAAATGATAACAAAACAATTGGTCGTTTCCATTTAGACGGAATTCCACCAGCACCAAGAGGCGTTCCTCAAATTGAAGTAACTTTTGATATTGATGCGAATGGTATCATTAAAGTATCGGCTACAGATAAAGGAACAGGTAAATCGCATGATATTCGTATCGAAGCTTCTTCAGGTTTAACTCCAGAAGAAATCGAAAAAATGAAAAAAGATGCTGAATTAAATGCTGAAGCAGATAAATTAGCTAAAGAAAGAGCAGACAAGTTAAACGAAGCTGATTCTATGATTTTCCAAACAGAAAGTCAATTGAAAGAAATAGGTGATAAATTAACTGCTGAACACAAAACAGCTATCGAATATGCATTAACTGAATTGAAAATGGGTCATGAAACGCAAGATTTAGACGCTATTCAAAAAGGTTTAGACAACGTAAATGCAGCTTGGAAAACAGCTACAGAAGAAATGTACAAATCACAAGAGCAAGGAGGAGCTTCTCAAGCTGAGCCACAAGCAAGCGCTTCAGGAGACCAAACGCAAGATGTAGATTTCGAAGAAGTGAAATAATTTACAAATTGTAAATACATTTAAAACCGAATCAGCAATGATTCGGTTTTTTTGTTTAGAAGTAATTTGGTTCTATTTTTTCGTATATTAGGAACTTAATTTAACAAACTACATCTATGAAAAAACTATTTTTACTTCTTTTGTTATCTGTTACTGCTATTGGTTTTGCTCAAAAAGGAAAATCTAAAGCTTCTCCTAAAAATGTTGTTTTAGCTACTGTTGATAATATTTCAGCCGAAATAATTTCAGAAAAAGCGGGAAAAAGAGTAGTGCTATTTGTTAAAAATGAAGGTGTAGTTGACACACTTGAAGTGAAAAAACTCGATAAAGCAGAATTTAAACCAACTAGTTTTACAATAAAAAGTTTTACTACCCAAGGTAAAAAAATCTATCATGTAAATTGGAAAGAAGTAATTAAAGTCGATACTAAATTAAAAAAAGAAAATGGGGTATTAACAGAAGATCAACTTTGGGATACACAAGCTAAAACACTTTTATTAGGCAATACACACAAATCATCTCATATTAAAGAAACAGTTTTTTTAGATGCGAATAAAACAGCTTCGCATGATGTTGAAAAGAATAGAAATGAAGGATTTGAATTTACATTAAACGCAGACGGTAGCTTTAGCTTAAAAACTAAAACGCAAAACAGCACGTATGTTTACAACACTGCTTCTAGCAAATATGAAATGAAAGGAAGTCCAAAAACTTCGGGAACCAAAAAGAAAAAGTAAATTAATTTTCAAGTTATAAAAAAAGGGGATAGCAATTAAGTTATCCCCTTTTTGTTATAATCAGTTGATTATTTTGGTTTCATTGCATTTTCAATTCGTGCCACTAAATCATTAAGGTGAAATTTAGTTAATCGATCAGGTGTAGTTGAAGCAGCAACTTTTAATTGACTTTTTAGTTCATTTAATTGACCTCTAGCAATCGATGGAATATCAGTATCTGCTAAAACAATTCGTCTGCCACTAAAAAAAGTAACGTTGGTTTTATCACTAGACATGGTTTCAATAAGTTTGGAAACAAATAATTTCTGTAAATTTCTTCTATAAATGTCTATTGGAGCGTTTGTTTTTATTTCAGAAAAAATACCTCTTCTTAAATCACTCATTAATTCGTCTACTGAATAATTTGCTTTACTTTGAGATGACGTTTCTAACAAGCGTACTAATCGGTCTCCAGCTAATAGACTAGATAAAGTTCCGTCTTGAATTGATTTGATAGCTTCAACTCCATTTTCGGGTTTAATTTTAGATAAAATATTTTGATCTAATAACCACATAGGTGTTTTAAATAATTGTTTATTTAAAAATGCAACTGCTTCATTTTGAACTAATGATGGAACAACTTCATACTGATTTCCTTCCATATCATATGTTTTTGGTGTTTCATAAATTCCGCCAACATTTTTGGTTACATGTCCCATATAGCGTCTGTATTGACCAGTTAATGAGTTGTATAAACCGTTTAATTCATCGTAATCTTCTCCGTTTTCTTTACTCCATTCAATTAAGTTTGGTAAAATTCGCTTCAAATTTTTGATTCCGTAATCTGAGGCTTTCATTGCGTTATCACCTAAATCTTCTGTTTGATATCTTGGATCATATGGATTAGTTTCGGTACCAAACCATAAACGACGATTTTTATAAGCATCTTTAGTCATCTCATTTAAAAGTGCTTTTTCAGCATCGGCATCTTTTGCATCTTTAAAATAAGAATAACCCCATTTGATAGCCCATTTGTCATAATCTCCAATTCTTGGAAATAAATCGGTTACACCGTCTTCTGGTTGCGCTACGTAGTTAAAACGAGCATAGTCCATAATAGATGAAGTGTGACCATTTTTCTTTTGAAATTCTGGATTTCTCAACATTTCAACCGGAGTAGCAAAACTAGCCCCCATATTGTGACGAAGACCAAGTGTATGACCTACTTCATGAGCTGCCACAAAACGGATTAATTCGCCCATTAATTTATCATTAAATTTTTTGTTTCTTGCTTGTGGGTCAACCGCTGCTGTTTGAATCAAATACCAATCACGTAATAAACTCATGATATTATGATACCAACCAATGTGACTTTCCATGATTTCTCCAGTTCTTGGGTCATGAACGTTTGGTCCGTAAGCATTTTGAATTTCAGCTGCAAAATATCTTAATACAGAGAAACGTGCGTCTTCTAAACTCATGGTTGGGTCATTCTCTGGCCAATATTCGCCACGAATAGCATTTTTCCATCCTGCAAATTCAAAAGCTTCTTGCCAATCGTCAATACCTTGTTTTATAAATGGTTTCCATTTATCAGGAGTTGCTGGATCTAAATAATAAACGATAGGTTTTTTAGGTTCAATAAGTTCTCCTCGTTTTTGTTTTTCAGCATCTTCTGCGTTTTTAGGTTCTAATCGCCATCTTACAGCAAAAATTTCGGTTTCTGCTTTTTGAGAATCTTCTTCAAATACATCATATCCATTTGCAAAATAACCAACTCTTTTATCAAATGCACGCTTGCGCATAGGATTGTCTGGTAATAAAATAAACGAAGTATTAAGTTCCATAGTTACTACACCAGCGTCTAATCCTGCTGGTAAGTCAACTCCAACTTTAGGTGTTGGATTTCTTGATATTTGAGGAGCTACAGTAGTAAATGTTTTTGTAG
>JBIKZB010000026.1:0-11213 GCA_044354955.1 Flavobacterium sp.
CGCTTCTTCGTTTTCTTTATCTAAATATTCTTGAACTACTTCAATCGCATTTGTAATAACATCACTTAAAGCGGTGATAAAACTTCCGTCTTCTGCACTATTAATGGCGTGTTTTAAAGCTTCGACCTCTTTCGTAATAATTTCGTGAGTAACCGTTTTTCCACTTGCAGTAATTCCTTCTAAAATAAGATCATTAATTTCTTCTTCAGTTCTTCCGCGTAAGTGTTTTTCTTGACGAATGATAATATGATCAAACATTCTTGCGGCAATCATGGCGCATTCTTTTATGTCTTCATCTCTTCGGTCACCAACTCCTGCTATAATTCCTATTTTTTTGGTAGCTTCTACAGAAGATAAATACTCTTCAACACCTCGATAACCAGCTGGATTATGTGCAAAATCAATCAATACTTTGAATTTTTTAAACTCAAAAATATTCATTCTTCCTGGTGTTTGTGCAGCACTTGGGATAAATGTTTGTAACGATAAACTAATGTCATCCGTTTTAAATCCCTGCAAATAAGCCGCTAAAGTGGCAGCTAAAACATTTGCAATCATAAATTTAGCTTTTCCGCCTAACGTTAATGGAACATGAGTAGCTCTTTCTACTCTTATTTTCCATTCTCCTTTTTTAATAGTAATGAAACCATTTTCATAAACCGCTACAATTTTGCCTTCTTTTGCTAATTGTTTTGCTACCACCGAATTCTCATCCATACTAAAATAGGCAACATTGCAACTCAAATCTTTTACAAGTTTCATGCAATATTCGTCTTCGGCATTTAAAATAGCCCAGCCATCTTTTTTAATACTTTTTACAACAGTACCTTTTACTCTTGCTAAGTCGTCTAAAGTATCAATATCATTTAAGCCTAAATGGTCTTCTTGAATGTTGGTTATTATCCCAATATCACAACGACTAAATCCTAAACCTGCTCTTAAAATTCCACCACGTGCCGTTTCTAAAACAGCAAATTCCACCGTAGGATCTTTTAAAATATATTCCGCTGAAATAGGCCCAGTAGTATCTCCTTTTTCCATCATGTGATTTTGCACATAAATTCCATCAGAAGTAGTAAAACCAACTTTAAAGCCATTGTTTTTTACTATATGAGCAATTAATCGGGTAGTGGTTGTTTTTCCATTCGTTCCTGTTACAGCAATAATTGGAATACGACTTGGTTTTCCTGGCGGATACAACATGTCAATTACAGGAGCAGCCACGTTTCTAGGTAAACCTTCAGAAGGCGCTAAGTGCATTCTAAATCCTGGCGCAGCATTCACTTCTAAAATACAACCTCCATTAACTTTTAAAGGTTCGGTTAAGTTTTCTGCCATAATATCTACACCACAAATATCCAATCCTATCACGCGCGAAATGCGTTCGCAAAGGAAAATATTTTCTGGGTGCATCATATCGGTAACATCGACAGAAGTTCCACCTGTGCTTAAGTTGGCAGTAGATTTTAAATAAACCACTTCGTCTTTTCTTGGAACGGTTTCTAAGGTATAACCTAATTTTTCTAATAAATCAGTGGTGTCTCTATCAACGTCAATTTGGGTAAGTACATTTTCATGCCCGTAACCACGACGCGGATCTTTATTTGTTTCTTCGATTAATTGTTGAATCGTATGCTTTCCATCTCCTTTTACATGAGCGGGTTCTCTTTTAGCAGCAGCTACTAATTTATTATCGATGATTAATACACGGAAATCAAATCCCGTAATAAACTTCTCTACAATAACTCTTCGGCTGTAATTTTTTGCGTAAGCTAATCCTGCAACTGCATCGTCCCATTTTTTTACATTGATTGAAGCGCCTTTTCCATGATTACCATCTAAAGGTTTAATAACAATTGGGTAACCAATTTTCTTAATTACCGCTTCTAAATCTTCTTCATCCACACAAATGCCACCACTTGCTACAGGAATAGAAGCTAACTCTAACATTCGTTTGGTTTCTTCCTTATTGCATGCAATATCTACTGCAATGTTACTCGTTTTACAAGTAATAGTGGCTTGAAAACGCATTTGATTCACACCATAACCTAATTGCACAAGCGAATTGGTTCCTAAACGAATCCACGGAATATCCCTGGCAACCGCTTCTTCTACGATACTTCCAGTTGATGGTCCCAAACGGACACGCTCACGAATTTCACGCATTTTTTGAATATCTGCTTCTACATCATAGTCAGTTCCCTCGATTAAAGATTCTGCAATAGCCACTGCGCTTTCAGCTGCAAATAGACCTACATTTTCTTCCGTGTAACTAAAAACAACATTGTAAATTCCGGGAATTTTAGTTTCTCTAGTTCTTCCAAATCCGGTTTCCATTCCAGCTAAAGTTTGAATTTCCAAGGCAATATGTTCAATAACATGTCCCATCCATGTGCCTCTATCAACTCTAGAAAAGAATCCTCCACGACAACCTTCAGAACAACGATGTTCTATCATAGTAGGAAACATAGCTTCAATTCGTTCTCTAAATCCTTCGATTTTATTGGTAGGAAATTGTTCCATTTCTTCCAAATCTAATCGCATTTGTATTAATTTTTTTCGTTGAATGCTCCAAATATTGGGACCTCTTAAGGCTTGAATTTTTAATATCTTCATAAAAATTGAAAGTTTTGTTTTGAATGGATAATCATTTTGTTAAAAATAGAAAAATATAATTACAGTAAACTGTTTTTTAAATAAAATTATCAAATTTTAATAATTGCTGTATTGCATTTATTTTTTGATAATAATTTAATCATACTGAACTAGTTTTAATTTAATCAATCAAACTTTTTTTAATTACTTTAATTCAATTTCATTTGTGTAATATTAAGAAATAGTTATTTTTACAGAATGGAAATACAAGGGAAATTAATAATCATTGGCGGTGCTGTAGATAAAGGAAGTTTTACAGAAACGAATTTGGATAAAGATGCTTCAAAAAATTTGAATTTTTTCGAAACTGGAATTTTAAAAAGAATCATTAACGAATCAAAACATAAAGAGCAATCTCGTATTGAAGTAATCACAACTGCATCAAAAATACCAAGAGAAATTGGTCCAGAATACGTAAAAGCATTCAGTTATTTAGGCGCTCACAATGTAGATGTTTTATATATTGAAAAAAGAGAGCAAGCTAATGAACCTGAAATCTTAGAAAGATTAAAAGCGGCTGATGTAGTAATGTTTACCGGTGGAGATCAATTGCGTTTGACTTCTATTTTAGGAGGAACTCCTTTTGATGAAATGTTGATTTCGAAATATAGAAACGAAGAATTTATTTACGCAGGAACTTCGGCGGGTGCTGCAGCTGCTTCAAATAATATGATTTACCAAGGAAGTAGTTCTGAAGCTTTGCTAAAAGGTGAAGTAAAAATTACTTCTGGTTTAGGATTAATTGACGATGTAGTTATTGATACACATTTCGTACAAAGAGGAAGAATTGGTCGTTTGTTTCAAGCGGTGGTAGGAAATCCAAAAGTATTAGGAATAGGTTTAGGAGAAGATACTGGATTATTAATTACAAATGGTCGCCAAATGGAAGCGATTGGTTCTGGATTAGTAATTTTAGTAGATGGAAGAGAAGTAAAAGACACCAATTTAACACAAGTAGAATTAGGTCAACCTATCTCTATCAATCATTTGGTGACACACGTAATGAGCCAGTTTGATCGATTTGATTTAGATACTCATAAAATGACGATTCATTCGTCGCAATACGTTTAATTTTTAAATTTTTTTGGAACACAGATTATAGAAATTTATAAGATTCATGCAATTTCTCTAATCTGTGTTCCTTTTTTAATATACTGTTATGTCTAAAATTATAATTCACGGCGGATTTTTCTCAGAATCATCAACCAATATAGAAACAAAAATCGCAAAACAACAAGCGCTTTTACGTATTGTGAAAGATTCGTATGCGTATTTGCAAAATCATTCGGCATTAGAAACGGTGGTGTATGCGGTTTCTCAATTGGAAGACGATGAATTATTTAATGCTGGAATTGGTTCGCAAATTCAATCCGATGGTAAGATTAGAATGAGTGCTTCTTTAATGGATGGCGAATCGCAAAAAATGAGCGGTGTTATCAATATTGAAGAAGTAAAAAATCCAATTCAAGTCGCACAAGTTTTAATGCAAGTCGATGACCGAATTTTAGGAGGAAGCGGAGCAACAAATTTTGCTAGAAAACACGGATTTGAATCATTTTCAACTGAAATTCCACAAAGAAGAGCAGAATATGAAGCCAAATTAGCCTCATTAGGAACGGGAACCGTAGGTTGTGTAGCTTTAGACAAAAACGGAAAAATAGCTGTTGCGACTTCCACCGGTGGAAAAGGATTTGAAATTCCAGGAAGAATCTCAGATTCGGCAACCGTAGCAGGGAATTATGCTAACGAGTTTTGCGGAGTAAGCTTAACAGGAGTAGGCGAGGACATCGTAAGTAATGCCACAGCAGCAAAAATTGTAACCCGCGTTACCGACGGATTTTCAATAGAAAAAGCATTCGAAAAAACCTTTGCCGAATTAAAACCATACGATGGTTTTGCAGGAGCCATCGGAATAGATAAACAAGGTAACATCTTTCATCAAGATTCGCATCCAAGTATGGTTTTTGCCAGCTTTGATGGGGTAAATGAGGAAGTTTTTGAGTAGAAATCGTAATAATATTTGTCAAGCTGAACTCGTTTCAGCTTCTCACAATAGATTTTGAACTCGTTTCGGAATGACAGAATTTGTTATTATAATTTTCTCTTTGTGGGACTTTGTCTATTAGAAAAGAACGAAATAATTTCGACATCTTGGTCTTTAATTCTGTAGTATAATGAATTTAATGAAAGTATTACAGCTCTTCTTATATCTTTTTTAAAATCTGATGATTGAAAAATATATGGGTTTTGTGATATAAGATTTAAGGTTTTATCGAGAGCGTTTGATAATTTCCGTAATTCTTTTTCTGTCCAATTTGTCTCTAGAAAAGTAAAAGTTTCTTCTAATTCTTTTAAAGCATTATCAGTCCAACGAATTCTAAAGCCATTTTTCATAAAGTTTTCTAGCTTGGGAATGATCGTTTAATTTTCCATTTTCAGCATCATTTAATCCTGCTTCAATGGATTTTTTTTCGTTATCCGAGATAGAATTCCACCAATCTTTACTTTCGTTTTTTCTTAATTCCATTATTTTATTCAATATAGAAATATCTTCAATAGTAGATAACCACTGAATTAATTCTATTTTTTTGTTCGATAATGCTACGTCAGATTTCATTTGGAACTAATTTTATATTCAAAGATAATAATTTTTAAAATATAAGAAAAAAACTAACAGTTATTTCTCTTCCTTAAACGTCCAAAACAAAATTCTACTCACTTTGTTTCCGTGCTTCATTTCTGTAATTTGATACGTAGCTTTTACTTTTTTAAGATGCGAAAGCAACGGTTTTAAATTATCTTTTTTAGAAACTAACGAGGAAAACCATTTGCATTGCGTTTTAAAATGCACACTTTCATAAATCATATTGCTTATGAACTTTAGTTCGCCACCCTCGCACCATAATTCATTATTTACGCCACCAAAGTTTAACGTTGGTTTTTTGGAATCTTCAATGCCTAAGTTTTTATTTTTACGAATCGTGCCTTTATTTGCTTCTTCCTTTGAACTATGAAATGGCGGATTACAAATCGTCATGTCGAATTTATCTTCAGGAAGAATGATATTCTTGAAAATGTTTCGTTTGGATGTTTGTAATCGCAACGCAACGTTTTCTTTTAATTTCTGATTGGAATTGATATTCTCTTGAGCCGCTTCAAAAGCTCGTTTGTCAATTTCGCTACCCACAAAACGCCAATCGTATTCCGATACACCAATTATTGGATAAATGCAATTCGCACCAATACCGACATCTAAAATGCGAATTTTATGTTTCGTTTGAATAGTTCCGTACGTTTCTGCTAAAATATCGGCAACTTGATGAATGTATTCTGCTCGTCCTGGAATAGGCGGACAAAGAAAACCTTTTGGAATATCCCAATTTTTCAAGCCATAAAAATGCAACAACAACGTTTTGTTCAACATTTTCACCGCATCCGGATTTGAAAAATCAATCGTTTCGGTGCCAAATTCATTTACCGCAACAAACGGCGCTAAATTTGGATTAGCTGCAATTAAAGTTTTAAAATCGT
This sequence comes from Flavobacterium sp., assembly GCA_044354955.1. Classification (GTDB taxonomy): domain Bacteria; phylum Bacteroidota; class Bacteroidia; order Flavobacteriales; family Flavobacteriaceae; genus Flavobacterium. The sequence goes on from JBIKZB010000026.1 coordinate 6,187, forward strand.
ATTTGCCGTGGTGTTTGTTTTTTAGATGAAAGCCGGTTATGGTTTTGGTTGTATTCAAAGTAGTATTTTTAAAGCGTAAAGGTATTGAATTAGAAGCAATAAAAAACCACGCCTAAGCGTGGTTTAATATATAAGTAAGATAAACTGAGTTAGACGTAATTATTTAATTTTGTTAACGATAGCTGTGAAAGCAGTTGGGTGGTTCATAGCTAAATCTGCAAGAACTTTACGGTTCAATTCGATGTTGTTAGCTTTTACTTTTCCCATAAATTGAGAATAACTCATACCATGTAAACGTGCACCAGCATTGATACGCGTAATCCATAAAGCACGGAAATTTCTTTTGTTTTGTTTTCTATCACGGTAAGCATAGCACATTGCTTTTTCTACCGCGTTTTTAGCTACAGTCCAAACGTTTTTACGTCTTCCAAAGAAACCTTTGGCTTGTTTTAATACTCTTTTTTTTCTAGCTTTTGTAGCTACTGAATTGGTTGCTCTTGGCATAATTTTAAATGTTTTTTGCAGTAAGGCGGTTTTTCAACACTTTTAAACTTCGTACTTTGTATTTCATACTTCGTACTTCGTTCAGCCCACTCCAGGGTTATTAAATTGTTTTAACCAAACAACTAATTAAATAATGTTTAATTGTTGTTTAATGCTTCTCTCATCTGTTTTGTGAACCAAACCAGAATGTGTTAAAGCTAATTTACGCTTTTTAGATTTTTTAGTCAAAATGTGACTTTTAAAAGCGTGTTTTCTCTTGATTTTTCCAGAGCCAGTAACTTTGAATCGTTTCTTAGCACTAGATTTTGTTTTCATTTTAGGCATTTTCTTCCTGTATTTATAATCTATCTTACTTATTATTTTTCATGTAGGATTACTAAGTAATCACTATTTATTTTTTAGTAACTAGTCACTTTTTATTAGTCACTTATCACTAAAAAATTATTTTCCTTTTTTCTTCGGAGCAATGTACATAATCATACGTTTTCCTTCTAAAACTGGCATCGCTTCTACTTTTCCAAACTCTTCCAATTCTTGAGCCAAACGTAATAATAAAATTTGTCCTTGCTCTTTGTAGATAATCGAACGTCCTTTAAAGAATACAAATGCTTTTAATTTAGCACCATCTTGTAAAAATTTAAGGGCATTCTTTTTCTTAAATTCATAATCATGCTCATCAGTTTGAGGTCCAAAACGAATCTCCTTTACAACGATTTGAGTTGATTTAGCTTTAAGTTCTTTATCTCTCTTCTTTTGTTGGTACAAAAATTTACCATAATCCATCAACTTCCAAACCGGTGGTTCAGCATTTGGAGAAATTTCTACCAAATCAACTTCCTGCTCTTCAGCTAAGCGAAGGGCTTCCGCTATTTTGTAAACTCCAGGCTCAATATTTTCGCCTACTAAACGTACTTCAGGAACACGAATCAAATTGTTGATGCGGTGTGCTGCTTTTTTCTCTTCGCGAGGTTGAAAACCTCTGTTGTTTCTAATTGCTATGGCTGTAAAATTTTAGTTAAACTTAAAATTGTTTTAATGTTTTGTTTATTTCTTCGTTAATCATTGCTGCAAATTGCTCAATAGTTACCGATATATTTCCTTTTCCTTCTTGTCCGCGTTGTCTCACAGAAATGGTTCCGTTTTTCTCTTCTTCCTCGCCAACAATCAGCATAAACGGATATTTATTCATCTCCGCTTCTCTAATTTTCTTACCGATTGTTTCATTTCGGTTGTCAATCAGGGCGCGAATTTCGTGATTTTCTAGCAAATCTAAAACTTTTTTCGCATAATTTTCATATTTCTCACTCAAAGACAAGATTATAGCTTGTTCTGGCATCAACCAAATTTGGAAATTTCCAGCAGTGTGTTCCAATAAAATTGCGATAAAACGTTCCATCGAACCAAAAGGCGCTCGGTGAATCATAACAGGGCGATGTAACTTGTCATCCGCACCTTTATAAGACAATTCAAAACGTTCTGGTAAGTTGTAATCTACCTGAATGGTTCCTAATTGCCAACTTCTGCCTAAAGCATCTTTTACCATGAAATCCAATTTCGGACCATAGAAAGCCGCTTCACCAGATTCAATCACATAATTTAATCCTTTATCTTTCGCAGCACTGATAATCGCATTTTCAGCTTTTTCCCAGTTTTCAACGCTACCTATATATTTATCCGGATTATCTAAATCACGAACCGAAACCTGTGCTGTAAAGTTTTCAAATCCTAAAGAACCAAAAACGTACAATACTAAATCGATAACATTTTTGAACTCAGCATCTAATTGATCTGGTGTACAAAAAATATGCGCATCATCTTGAGTAAATCCTCTAACACGCGTCAACCCATGTAATTCACCTGATTGTTCATAACGATAAACCGTTCCAAATTCAGCATAACGCTTCGGTAAATCTTTGTACGACCAAGGTCTTGCGTTATAAATCTCACAGTGATGTGGACAGTTCATAGGTTTTAATAAGAACTCTTCGCCTTCAGCTGGTGTGTGAATTGGTTGAAAACTATCTGCACCATATTTAGCATAGTGTCCAGAAGTCACATACAAGTCTTTCATTCCAATGTGAGGAGTTACTACTTGTTCATAACCTGCTTTTTTCTGTGCTTTTTTCAAGAATTGCTCTAATCTATCGCGTAAAGCAGCACCTTTTGGCAACCATAAAGGTAAACCTTGACCTACTTTTGGAGAAAAATGGAATAAATCCAACTCTTTTCCTAATTTTCTATGGTCACGGCGTTTTGCTTCTTCTAATAATTCAAGGTAATCTGTTAAGTCTTTTTGTTTTGGGAACGAAATTCCGTAAACACGAGTTAACTGTTTGTTTTTTTCATCACCTCTCCAGTAAGCACCTGCAACCGATAAAATTTTCATCGCTTTTATAATACCCGTATTCGGAATATGACCACCACGACACAAATCAAAGAAGTTTGAATGATCACAAAATGTAATCGTTCCGTCTTCTAAGTTTGAAATTAATTCCGTTTTGTATTCGTTATTTTTATAAACCTCTAATGCTTCCGCTTTAGAAACCGAACGCATTTTAAATTCGTGCTTCTCTCTTGAAATTTCTAACACACGATCTTCAATCTTTTTGAAATCGGCATCGGTGATTTTTTTATCACCAAAATCCACATCGTAATAGAATCCATTATCAATCGCAGGACCAAGTGTTAATTTGATGCCTGGGAATAATTCTTCTAATGTTTGTGCCATCACGTGCGAAGTCGAATGCCAAAAAGCTTTTTTACCTTCTTTGTCATTCCAAGTATATAATATAAGTGTACCGTCTGTGGTTAAGGTCGTCGTTGTTTCAATAGTGGTACCATTATAGGAAGCAGAAATTACATTTCTAGCCAAACCTTCACTAATGCTTTTCGCAACATCCATTGGAGTAACTCCTTGAGCCATCTCCTTAACCGACCCATCGGGTAAAGTAACTTTTATCATTTTTTAAAATTTATAAGGTGCAAATATAAACCTTTAATAAAATCCATACAATATATATAAGGTATAATGTTAAAAAAGATTTGAAGCACACGTTTTAATTCCATAAAGACTAATAGTCCCGCTGTCCGCTACAATCTTTTTCTTTTTTGTTGTCTTCGAGAACCTCAGTCAACAAAAAAGAAAAAGGATTTCCACTCCCATCGGGGCTAATCAAGACGTGTGGTGTTCCAGATAACCATCCCACTGGCTCGCAAAGCGAGCTGTAGCCTCTCGCAACGCGAGCTGTCATTCCGCAGAATAGGAATCTCCTGCGCAGCAGGCTACCGCTTAACGCAGTTAAGCCAAAACCCACTCATATAAGTGCAACGCCCGACACTTCGGACTCTGTGTAACTCACTTAACACAATCCCTATCAAAAAAAACTCGGTGCATCTCTGAGTAAAACCACACACAACCCGAAACCTTCAACCCGAAACTATACTATATATAAGTAACAAAATCCTTCTATGACTTATATGTTAAACAAACACTACTATATAGATATAAGAAATTCCCCTTCAAAGATGGCTAGAGGGTATGTAGCCTTCCTTTTATGAACTTTTTCCACATTACATATAAGTAACAAAAAACTTCTATGCCTTATATGTTTAAAAATGTCCATAGTGTACTTAGTGCCTTCTTCGTGCCCTTAGTGGTTAAGTCTAAAAAAACTTTTAATATTAAATCCTTGTTATCAGTGAGTTAAGAAAAGCATCAAAAAAAGAATTAAAAAAAGAATAAAAAAGGCTTGTGGGAACAAAAAAGATTTCTACTTTTGCACCCGCATTAGAGCAGAAGTTCATACATAAACTGAGAATTAAACGAATCAAAAAAACTTTGAAAAAAGTTGAAAAAAGATTTGGATAATAGAAAGTAAAGGTAGTATCTTTGCCGACCCGAAACGAAAGGATTGGGGAGTGCAGGTTCTTAAAAATATTGGGTAAGAGGTTAAGAAAAAATAATCAAAAAATTTTTCAAAAAAGCTTGCCAGATTAAAAAAGAGTTGTACTTTTGCACCCGCTAATCGAATGAGAGGCGTATATAAAAAGAGAATGACACGTTCATAGACATATTGAATTGACAGCACAAAATTACAGTAATGTAATTTTGAACATTAAGAGAGAGTAAGATTTTTCGAATAACATTGAAAGACTAGCGACTTTAATCGAAACATAGTTAGATTTATCTAACAAACAATATACGATGAAGAGTTTGATCCTGGCTCAGGATGAACGCTAGCGGCAGGCCTAACACATGCAAGTCGAGGGGTAGAGTTCTTCGGGACTTGAGACCGGCGCACGGGTGCGTAACGCGTATGCAATCTACCTTATACAGGGGAATAGCCCAGAGAAATTTGGATTAATGCCCCATAGTGTTATCGAATCGCATGGTTTGATAACTAAAGTTCCAACGGTATAAGATGAGCATGCGTCCCATTAGTTAGTTGGTAAGGTAACGGCTTACCAAGACAATGATGGGTAGGGGTCCTGAGAGGGAGATCCCCCACACTGGTACTGAGACA
>JBIKZB010000251.1:0-3299 GCA_044354955.1 Flavobacterium sp.
CACACTTTCAAACGCTTTCCATTGGTCATAACGCAAGTTATCAATGACAATGAATAAAATTGGCTTGTCTTTTTTACGGATTTCAGGCGCTACTAATTCACCAAAAATTTCATGAGAAAGAAAAGGTTTATCGGCTTTTGGTTGGAACCAATCTTCATAATTACGTTCGATAAATTTCCCAAATTGCATATTAGCTTCGGCTTTTTGGCTTTCCAAAATTTCTACCATGCTTTGGTCTTCAATATTTTCCAACTCTAATTCCCAAAATACAAGTTTTTTGTATAATTCTACCCAATCTTCATAGGTACGAACCATTGCCATATCCATCGCAATTTTTCTAAATTCTTTCTGATAATCTAGAGTAGTTTTTTCGGAAATCAAGCGTGAATGATCTAAATTCTTCTTCAAACTCAATAAAATCTGATTTGGATTAACCGGTTTTATCAAATAATCGGCAATTTTAGAACCGATGGCTTCTTCCATGATATATTCTTCTTCACTTTTGGTAATCATAATCACCGGAACCGAAGATTTTTTTTCTTTTAATTCTGATAAGGTTTCCAAACCACTTAAACCTGGCATGTTTTCATCTAAAAAAACTACATCAAAATTGTTTTCTTCAAACAAATCAATGGCATCTTGCCCGTTATTACAGGTAGTTACATGATAGTTTTTCTTTTCTAAAAATAGGATGTGTGGTTTCAATAAATCAATTTCATCGTCAACCCAAAGTATTTTTATTTGGCTCATTTCTTCTTAATTTGTGTGCAAGTTAGTATTTATTAAACGACCATTGTATTAAATTTAGTATAAAATTTCCCATTAGTTTTAAACAATTCTTTTTGTAAAAAATCGCTACATTTGTTATTCAAAATTTATACTTGTGAGCCAAACCAACAAACTCAAAATATTCAACGATCCAATTTATGGTTTTATTACCATTCCTAATACTTTAATTTACGATTTAATTCAGCATCCTTATTTTCAACGTTTGCGAAGAATTTCCCAAATGGGTATGTCGTATTTGGTTTATCCTGGAGCCCATCATACTCGTTTTCATCATGCGTTGGGTTGTATGCATATCATGCAAAAAGCGGTTCAAACCTTGCAATTTAAAGGTGTTTCTATTTCGGAAGAAGAAGAAAATGCGTTGTATATTGCTATTTTGTTGCACGATATTGGCCACGGTCCCTACAGTCATGCTATGGAACACAGTATTGTGGAAGAAGTCCATCATGAAGAATTATCGTTGTTATTCATGGAGCAATTGAATAAAGAATTTGAAGGTAAATTAGGATTGGCTATCCAAGTTTTTAAAGGAGAATACCATCGTAAGTTCATGTTGCAATTGATTTCAAGTCAGTTAGATATGGATCGAATGGATTATTTAAAACGCGATAGTTTTTACAGCGGTGTAGCGGAAGGAAACATTAATAGTGAGCGTTTAATCCAAATGATGAACGTGCAGGATGATTATTTAGTTATTGAAGAAAAAGGAATTTATTCAGTAGAAAAGTTTTTGGTGGCTCGACGATTGATGTATTGGCAAGCCTATTTACACAAAACTAGCGTGGTTGCGGAATTAATTTTGACCAAAATTTTAAAACGTGCTAAAGAATTAACTCAAAAAGGAATTTTATTACCTTGTAGTGAATCGTTACAATTTTTCATGCAAAACAAAATTTCCTTGTCAGATTTTGATAAAAGTGTTTTGGATAAGTTTTCATATTTAGATGATTATGATTTAATGGGAGCTATTAAATCATGGCAGTTTCATGATGATTTTGTTTTACAATCGTTATGTAAAATGATCTTGAATCGTGATTTATTAAAAATTCAAATAACAGATGATAAACCAAACAAAGAGAATCTGTTAGCTATAAGAAATAAATATATTGCAATGGCTGGAATTTCTGATAAAGAAGCCGACTATTTTGTGTTCAAAGGAAAGTTGAAAAACCAAGCGTATAGTAAATTAAGCGAGCCGATTCGGATTTTAAAAAAGGACAGAACTATAGAAGATGTAGTTGAGGCTTCAGACCAATTACATTTAAAGGCTTTATCAAAACCCGTGACAAAATATTTTATATGTTTTCCAAAAGTGGTCTTAGAAGTATAGCTATTTAATTTAATTTCATATTTTTGCCAAGATGAAGTGGAGTCAATGCTTAGGTATTGAATGAAAATGAGTATTTTTATATTTTCAAATCTATCTTTTAGATAGTAATAAAAATTTTAAATGAAGTTTACAGCAGCGCAAATAGCAGGCATTTTAGAAGGTGAAGTAGTTGGTAATCCAAATGCAGAAGTTTTTAAATTGTCGAAAATAGAGGAAGGAACCGAAGGCTCATTGACGTTTTTGGCGAATCCTAAATATATAAATTATATTTATTCTACTCAAGCAACTATAACTATAGTAAATAATACTTTTGAACCTGAGCAAGAAATAACAACTACTTTAATCAAAGTAGAGGATGCTTATAAATCATTTTCAAAGTTATTAGAATATTACAATCAAGTAAAATTGATGAAATCAGGAATTGAACAACCTTCGGTTATTTCAGAAGGAGTTACTTATGGTTCTGATTTATATTTAGGAAGTTTTTGTTATGTTGGAAAAAATGTAACCATTGGTGACAATGTAAAAATTTATCCAAATACTTTTATTGGTGATAACGTTACAATTGGCGATAACTGTGTTTTCTTTGCAGGGGTACGTATTTATTCCGAAACGGTTATTGGAAATCGTTGTACTATTCATTCGGGTACTATTATTGGTTCTGACGGATTTGGTTTTGCACCTCAAGAAGACGGAACTTATGTAAAAGTGCCACAAATTGGAAATGTAATTATTGAAGATGATGTTGAAATCGGTGCTTGTACAACCGTTGATAGAGCTACTTTAGGTTCTACAGTTATTAGAAAAGGAGTAAAGCTTGATAACCACATTCAAGTAGCACATAATGTTGAGATAGGAGAAAATACTGTAATTGCAGCTCAAACCGGAATTGCAGGAACCACCAAAATTGGCAAGAACTGCTTAATTGGTGGGCAAGTTGGTTTTGCGGGTCACTTAGTAATTGGTGATGGTGTTAAAATTCAAGCGCAATCAGGAATTGGAAAAAATTTAGAAGCAGGAGAAGTGGTTCAAGGAAGTCCAGCTTTTAATTATGGTGATTTTGCGAAGTCATTTGTTCATTTTAGAAATTTACCTAAAATTGTTTCCGATTTAGAAGACTTAAAAAACACAATTAAATAATTTAAATATAATTTTATCATGGCGAAGCAAACAACAATTG
>JBIKZB010000253.1:0-3237 GCA_044354955.1 Flavobacterium sp.
CGGGCTGAATAGTAATTGAATTTACTTTACCTATGGCTAAACCATTTAAGGTAACTGGAGCAGAGTTTACAAGACCTGCAACGTTGTCATAAACTACATAAACACGAGTAGTACTATTGAATAAGTCTTTGCCTTTTAAAAAATTATATCCCCAAATAAATAAAAATATAGATACAATTACGAGTACAGCGGTTTTAATTTCTTTAGTTAGTTTCAAAGCATTCTAATTTTTAACAAAAATAAACTTTTATTTTATTTTATTGCATCGGTTACGTTTATTTTTATTCCGTCTTTATAAGCCACAATAAATGCAGTTGAATAGCCTTTTTGTTTCGCTTCTTCCAATTTTTGTTTTATAGAATCATAATTTTTTTCAGAAGCATAAAAATATTTGAATAAACTTCCTGAAGGTTCTACTGAAATTGGGCTTAATCCTTTAAAATTTGAAGGAATCGTAGCTAATTCTTTTGTACTAGCCGAAATTTGAATTTTAAAAACAATTCCTTTTTCAATAGTTTTTTCTGCTTTTTTTATAATTTGTTCTTTTTTGGGAACTTCTTTAACAATAACTTCTTCCGTTTTAGGAACATTTTTATCTTCTTCTTTTACATCATCATTGCTAGAAGGGCTAAAAAATTCATTTTTATAATCCATAATAGCGTTAGCAATTGCCTCTGCTAATAAATCTTGTCCAGTTTCCGAATTTAAAAATTCACCTTCTTCTTTATTAGAAACAAATCCCATTTCAATTAAAACCCGTGGCATAGTTATTTGACGCAATACCAAGAATCCAGCTTGTTTAACACCTCTATTTTTATTATCTGTTTTTTTGGTAAAAAATTCTTGAACTCTCCCCGCTAATTCAATACTTTGATCTAAATGCTCTTCTTGTAAAATAGAAATTCCAATTACTGATTCGGGAGAATTAGGATCATAACCATCATATTTAATTTTATAATCGGTTTCTAAAGTAACTACTTCGTTCTCATTTTTTGCAACTTCTAAGTTGGATGCATTACGGGTAATTCCCATCACGTAAGTTTCATTGCCTTCAGCAGCTTGGTTTTTATTTGCATTACAATGCATCGAAACAAAAATACTTCCTTTGGATTTATTTGCAATATTAGCGCGTTGTTGCAACTCAATAAAAACATCTGATTTTCGTGTAAAAACCACATCAATTTGAGGGTCTTTTTCTAATATTGCACCTACTTTAAGTACCGTTTGTAATGCAATATTTTTTTCAATATTACCATGATAAACAGCTCCATAATCTTTTCCACCGTGACCGGCATCTAAAACTACTTTAAACTTTTTGGTTTGACTAAATCCTGTTAAAAAAAACATTGAAATAATTACAAATACAATTTTCTTATCCATAAAACTTTTGTTTTTAATTTGTAAATGTTACAATAAATGCAGAAGTGTATCCCTTTTTTTTAGCTTCTTCTAATTTTTTCTTACAAGCATTATAATCCGTTTCATTGCCGTAAAAATACTTATATATTTTTTTCTCTTTTTCAAATGATATCTCTTTTAATCCTTTAAAATTTGAAGGTTTAGCCGCTATTTTTTTTCTTCCAGCCGATATTTGAACTTTATAATATGTGGTAGTAGATTTTCCGTTTTCAGAATCCGATGAATTAACTGTTTTTGGATTTGAATTATCATCAGAAATTACAGTATTAGATTCTGTATTTCTCTCAGATGCATCAGGATTAAAAAAATCATTTCTATACGAAACAATCGCTTTAGAAATAGAAGTTGCTATTTCTTCTTTCCCTTTATTTGAGTCTAAATATTTACCCTCTTCTGGATGGCTCACAAAACCTAATTCGATTAAGACGCCTGGCATAACTGTTGCGTCCAACACCCAAATTGGTTGTTGCTTTACACCTCTCGAAAATCGTCCATCATTAGAAACAAAATTCTTTTCAATTTCAGAAGCTAAACTAATACTTTGGTCTAAAAACTCTTCTTGTAAAATTTTTAATCCTAAAAGTGTTTCAGGATTATTAGGGTCAAAACCTTTATACTTTTCATTATAGTTTTTCTCTAAAAATATAACGCCATTTTCTTTTTTTGCAATATCTAAATTGGTATCGGTTCTAGACATTCCCATAACAAAAGTTTCTGTTCCTCTTGCTGCAGTACTTTTAACCCCATTACAATGCACAGAAACAAATAAATTAGCTTTTGCTTTATTGGCAATATTTGCGCGTTCCTTTAATCCAATAAAAACATCGGTTTTTCTTGTATAAATAATTTCAATATTCTTGTTAGATTCTAAAATTTTTCCAATTTTAAGCACAACATCTAAAACAATATCCTTTTCTTTTATACCATTTTTAACAGCTCCAGGGTCTTCTCCTCCATGACCTGCATCTAAAACCACTTTGAATTTGGTATGATTTTGACCAAAAGCTATTGTAAAAGTAAAAAGTAAGAGAATTATTGACAGGTATTTAGTGTAATTTTTAGTAGGCATAAAACTATTGATTGATATTATAAGTTATAATTTTATTAAAACATTAATTTTGCAAAAAAATATATGTAAGTTTGACACTTCAAAAAGTAAGCCAAATTTTTACAAAAATACTATTAAAAGCATTGCATACAAAGTTATTTCATATCGTTTTTTCAGTAATTTTTCTAACATTAGGAACCACCTCTGTTTTTTCACAAGAAAACTCTGCTTTAAATACGGTTACTTTATCAAAGTCTGATCTAAAAAAGGTGAAAGACTCAACAGCTACTAAGGTTGACACTACAAAAAAAAATAAACCTTTTTTGGATGGAGTGGTTAATATGAAATCGAAAGATTACGAAAAATTAGACCAAAAGAAAAAAACAGTTACTCTTCATAATGAAGCCGAAATTTACTACACCGATTTTGAATTAAAAGCTGGAAGAATTGTTTTAGACTATGAAAAAAATTTAGTGTATGCTGGTAGATTAAAAGATTCGGCTGGAAACTACATACAAAGACCGGTATTTAAACAAGGAGATAACGTTGTAGAACCCGATTCAATTATTTTTCATACCAAATCAAAACGAGCTAAAGTTTGGAACTCAAGAACCAATCAAGGAGAATTATTTATAAAATCTGAGATTTCTAAAAAAGAAAATGACTCGGTTTATTTTATGAAAAATGCACGCCTTACCACCTCAGAAAATATTGATGATCCAGAATATTATTTTTTAGTAAAACGAGTAAAATTTGTGCCAAAAAAGAAA
>JBIKZB010000252.1:0-3237 GCA_044354955.1 Flavobacterium sp.
TATACCCATGAAAAGTTATGCAAATATATGAATTTTTTAATAAATATTTATTTGTACCCTATTTTTTTAGGGGTTAAATGCTAAAATTATTACTTTTACACTATGAAAACAATAAATTTACACATGATAATGCTCGGATGTACTCCAAAAGGACGTTATACCGAACAACACGATATTTTTTTTGGGATAGGAACAGGTTTAAAAGATTTAGTTCCAGATATGAATGCTTTTTGGCCAGAAGCAAATGGTAGAATTCATATTGACGCGTGGCAAAAAATTACAACTGTTGATGGGTTTTCAATTGAAGTAGTATCTAAAGAAACACCATTTACACAAGAAGAACAATTATTCTTTTTAAATTTAGGTGGTTACAAAGAGGGTGAATTTGAAGAATATCATTATAAAGTAATAGTGGTTGCGAAAACAAAAGCCGAAGCAATTAAAAAAGCAAAACAAACTACATTTTACAAACATTACGGTTTCAAAGGCGCCGAATCGCATATTGATGATAAATATGGCATTGATGTAGATGATATTCACAACATTGAAGATATTCTTTTGGAAAAATTCAAGTTACAGTACCGTTTAAAAATAACAAAAACCAATGCGACTTCAGAAGATGAAAAGCACATTGGTTATTTAAAAATTGATAAAATTTCAGAATAAAAAAGAGCTATCGTATTGGATAGCTCTTTTAGTTTAAAGATTTTTTATATTATTTGGGTTAATACCAAAAGTTTCTATTACTGCATTATAATCGTTAAAATCAACTTGAACATCACTTCTATTGGAGAAATATCCTGGTATAATTACAATTCTAAAAGTTTGATTAAAAATATACTCAGGAGTTTCAGATAAATTATAAGTACCATCTGCATAAATAGTAAAATCTTCTCTACTAAAATCATAATCATAATCTAGTTCATCTCCACCACTTAAATATAGTGTGCGAGGAATTAATTGCCAAACAGGTGTATTTGAATCTATTAAATCAGACATTCTATAAATTAATATATTATCAGAAGCGTAAATTTGAGGATTTAAACTTCTATAAATAAAGTATCCACCTGTTGAACTATTATAACTAAAATTAACGTTTCTCAATTCAAAAACCTCAGCAATAGTATCATTATCAACATTATCTTTTTCTTCGTTAACTGTACAACTTTGTAGTGCTATCATCCCGATAAAAGCTATCAATAAAGTAATTTTCTTCATAATATTTAAATTTTAAATTATTTCTTATGTAAATATAACCAATTCTTGTGCCAAACTTTTTTACGATATAAATTAGTATCTTTGAAATCTATATAAAGGCTATAAAAATGGGAAGAAATAATCCAAAAAATATTAAAGCACACAACGACAAATTACACAAAGAGCAATCAAAAGAAAAAGCCAAAAAAAATGCTCGAGCAGAAAAATTAAAAGAAATTCAACGAAAATTCAACGAATCTAAATCGTAATTTATGTCGGGTTGCTATTGCGGAAATTCTGTTTCCTTTCAAAATTGCTGTGAACCTTATATCAAAGGAATTAAAAACGCACCCACAGCAGAAACCTTAATGCGTTCTCGTTATAGTGCTTTTGCAACGGGTGCCGCCGATTACTTGGTAAACACTACTCATATTTCAAAAAGACGATTCCACAACAAAAAAGATATTTTAGATTGGAGTCAAGCCAATAAATGGTTAAAACTAGAAGTTCTAGCTTCAACAGAAAACACAGTTACCTTCAAAGCGTATTATTTAGATGAAAATTTAAAAGCACAAGTACATTACGAACATTCAACTTTTAAATTAGAAAACGAAAAATGGTTTTATGTGGATGGAGAATTTTAAGCTTTTCGTTTAATAGGAATCCAAATTTCTTCTTCAGAATCGGGTGCATTATTTTTGTATTTCGCTCCTAATATTTCGAAATGTGGTCGATTATCTAATTCATATTCGGAATTTGGCAACCAAACTCCAAAAATATAACCAAGAGTTTCTCTTGCTTTTACAGCATCTCCCACATGATTGAAAACCGCATACAATCCTTCTTGAACTATTAACTGTTGCATTCCATCTGGAATAGATTTAAAATCTGTTACAGGAACCACAGCCCATTTCACAAACTCAGTTTGCGGATTAAAATCAAAATTATCGGGATTGATTTGAATGTTGAATAATTCTGTTCCTATTGTATTTTGAATTTCATTTCTTCGTGGCATAAAATTACCCCACAATTCTCCTATTCGGTAATCTGAATAGGAAATTACACTATTCATCCCAATGAATTTTGTTGTTGGAAATGTTTTGATGATTGGTTTCATAATTTATAAAATGTATCTTCTTTCCATTTTGATGGATTTTGTTCAATATAATGTTGAATTTTTTCAAATGATTCCGAATTACGAATGATATGATCGTGAAATCGGGATTGCCACCCGAAATTGGGGTTGAATTTTCTACATTCAAACGAACAACGCCCTTTATACCAACGAACAATTTTTGAAATATTATCGTTTAACATTGGATTTTTATTCCCAGAAAATCCACCCGTTCCATCCTGTAGAGACGCGATTAATCGCGTCTCATTGATATTGTTATTTTCATTATCTGACGCATTTAATCGTATTTCATCAATTGTTTCGTTATTATTATCAGACGAGATTAATCGCGTCTCTACGGGATGATTCATAATCAATATCCCATGAACATGATTTGGCATCACCACAAAATTTCCCAATTCAACCATTGGAAAATGATTGGGTATTTCGTACCAAAATTGTTGCGCCAATTTCCCGATTTCGGATAATTGCATATTTCCGTTTTTAATATTTCCGAAAAAATGTTCTCGATTTTGGGTGCAAATGGTAATAAAATAGGCTCCATTGTTCGCGTAATCCCAGGTTTGTAAACGCGCAGAAGAAATGCGGTATTTGTTTTTAAATTTATTTTGCATGGCGTTGAATGTTATATCGTTATGCTAAATAATGAAAATATTTTGAAAAATGGAAATGGATTTTATTTTTTTGAATGAATTCAAAAAAAAGAGACGCGATAAATCGGGTCTCTAGAGAATATATATTTTTTGAAATATTACATATTTCTTCTGTATTGTCCGCCAACCTCAAACAATGCGCTTGTAATTTGTCCTAACGAACACACTTTGGTAGCATCCATTAATTTTTCAAAAATGTTCTGATTTTTAATGGCTGCTTCTTGTAAAATATTAATATGTTCAGCAACTTTA
>JBIKZB010000027.1:0-11006 GCA_044354955.1 Flavobacterium sp.
TTAAAACATCTCCAGAAATAACTCTTACATTATCACCTTCAATTTTTCCTGCAACTAAATCCGAAATAGCAGCTCCAGAAATCACATTGTAATATTGTGCCTCTTTAACTTCAGATCCAGCTAAAGCTACCGTTCTTGTAGCGTTAAACTTTCCAGTTAAAAATAATTCACCAATTTTAGCAACGTCTTGAGGCGCTACAGTCCAAACTCTTTCTCCTGCATTAATTGGGTCAATTTTAGAAATTAAAACACCAACATTTCCAGCAGGATGTGGACCATAAACTCTGTGCAAAGCAACACCTTTAACATCGCTAAAAACAGACTTACCTTTACCTTTTAAAGATAAATGCACTTTACCAGATGTTAATTTTGCTAAAGCATCAACACCTGCTTGAAAAGCAACTAACTTGTCTGCTAATACAAAATCCACATCAGCAGCTAAAGGAGCTGAAGCATACGTTGAAATAAAAATAGCTTTTGGTGTATCGGCAGATTTAGCAATTACATCATAAGGACGTTGATTGATAAATGGCCAACAACCAGAAGCTAACAAATGTTCTTTTACTTCTTCTGTTGATAAATCGTTAGGATTTTTCTTGCTATGCTCTACGAAAACATCTTGAGAATCAGCAGCAATAAGAATCTCTAAAATGACTCTTTTTTCACCACGTTTGATTTCTTGAATCTTTCCGCTTACAGGAGCAACAAACTTAACTTTCTCATCTGCTTTAGAATAGAAAATTACTTCTCCCGCTTTAACGTTATCTCCTTCTTTTACTACCATCTTTGGAGTTACTCCATGAAAGTCAGAAGGTTTAACAGCATAGACTTTCGAGCGAGTGGCATCAGCTACCTTGTGAGCTGCTTCACCCTTCAACTTAAGGTCTAAACCTTTTTTAATTCGAATGTCTTTTGACATATTTTTGAAGATATGATTGTTAAAAAATTTACTATAAAACGTGCAAATTTAATCAAATACATAACACCTTACCAAAAATAAAGCGAGTCATTTGGTTTATTTATAATTATTCTAAATTAACAAATGCTAATAAATTAATTGGAATTACGTTTGTACTCAAAGTTTTACTATTTTTACAACTTTATAACACTAAAATGAATAGATTTATTTTCATAATCAGCTTATTACTTTTTCATGTTGCTTTTTCTCAAAAAGGAATTGAACACGAACCTCCTTTTAATATAAAAACCATTTCTTTTGCTATCAACAACAATAATGTAATCCCATTTTTCAGACTTGGAGAAACATTTGAACTTCGATTTGACGATTTGTTTGGCGATGAAGCAGATTATTATTACACCATTACGCAATACAATTACGATTGGTCTGCGCCATCCGATTTGGGCAAAGTAGAATATTTAAACGGAATGGACAACCAACGAATAATTACGTATGAAAATTCATTTAATACCCTGCAACTGTTTTCGCATTACAAACAAGTTTTCCCAAATAAATTTAATCAAATTACCAAAAGTGGCAATTACATTATTACTGTTTTAAATGATGAAGGTGAAATTGTTTTTTCTAGAAAAATTGTTATTTATGAAGAACAAGTTGCTATAAGCATGCTAGTTAGAAGAGCAAGAGATTTTGATAGCCTCGACGCTAAACAAAATATTGAAATGACAATAAACTATGGTGACAAAACATTACAGAATCCAATAAATAACGTAAAAGTTACTCTTTTTCAAAATGGAAATTGGAAAACAAGCATTTCAAACATCAAACCACAATACACATTAGGCTCTGAATTAATATATAGATATAACAAGGAAACACAATTTTGGGGTGGAAATGAAACCTATAGTATAGATAATAAAATCATAAGAGCTACCAACAATACAGTTGCAAAAGTTACTTCGGGAGAAAGCATTTACAATACCTATTTATATGTGAATACACCAAGAAAGAAAAATCCTTACACCTATTTTCCTGACATAAACGGAAACTTTTTTATTCTGAACGCTAATGCAGCTAACCCGCAGATTGAAGCAGATTATTCTTGGGTATATTTTGCACTTAATACCCCTAATTTGTTAGATAAAAACATTTATATCGTTGGAATGTTTAATAATTACACATTAAGCGATGAATATAAAATGGAATTTGATAAAAAAACAGGTTTGTATGAAAAAGCAATTTTACTAAAACAAGGTTTTACAAATTATCAATATGTTATTACCGATAAATCAGGGTTAATAGATTATGAAAATGCAATTGATGGAAATTTCTATCAAACAGAAAACAATTACACAGCCATAGTATATTACAGAGGAAATAACGAACGATACGATCGTGTAATA
This sequence comes from Flavobacterium sp., assembly GCA_044354955.1. GTDB lineage: Bacteria > Bacteroidota > Bacteroidia > Flavobacteriales > Flavobacteriaceae > Flavobacterium. The sequence goes on from JBIKZB010000027.1 coordinate 2,323, forward strand.
GGAATTGCAAATACAAATAGTGAAGTTATCCGCAACTAATCATGAGTAGAAAAGACTTAAAATATAGAGGAACGCAATGCATAAATTGTGAAACACCTTTAGATGTTAGTGAAAAATACTGTCACGCTTGTGGTCAATTAAATTCAACCAAAAAACTAACAATTAAAGATTTTATTGAAGAATTTTTCGCTAATTTTTATGCTTACGATTCTAGATTACGAAATACATTTTTCTCTTTATTTTTAAAACCCGGAATTGCAGCAAGAGAATTTTGCGAAGGAAAAAGACATCATCATGCCAACCCTTTTCGTTTGTTTTTAAGCATCTCCATTCTGCTATTTCTAATTTCAGATTTTGAAAGCCCGCTCAATGATACTCCTCAAGAAACAAAAAAAACAAATAAAAATATCAAAACAGCTGATAGCTTAAAAACTAAACAAGCACTAAATAGTAATCCTGAATTTATTCAAATTGGTAAAAAAACAACCAAAGTATTTCATCGCGACTCAATATACAAAGCAAGTGAATTAGGAAATGATCCTGAGAATCTTAACCATTTGAATTTAAAGCTAACAACATTTAGAAATTACAATCTTAAAAATCCAAATTTATCAAGCGAGGAAGCATTAAAAAATCTTGGTTTCGAAAACAAAAATTGGAATCGTTATTTATACGAAAAAGCAAAAAGTTTGAAATCTAACGATGTCATAAGGGAAACGAGAGACTATTTGCTAGCGAAACTTCCATTTCTTATTTTCCTATCGATTCCTTTTATAGCAATTATTTTCTGGATTACCTTTTATAACAAGAAATTTAATTATACTGACCATTTAGTTTTCACTTACAGCTTTTATTCATTTGTGTTTATTTGCTTAATTGTATATGAACTAATAGGTTTTCTTTCTGAAGATTTTTCACTTTTTTTAATTGGAATTAGTTTTACTTTTCTGTTTCCCATTTACCTCTATAAATCTTTAAGAAATTTTTATCAAAATAGCCGTTGGAAAACAATTTTTAAATTCATACTTTTGAACATATTGTTCATACCTATTTCATTATTAGCAGTTTTAGTGTTAATGGCAATATCGGTAATCCTATTTTAATATATGGTAAGTCAAATTACAAGAGGCATAAAAATTTCGGTTTTAACTAGTTTTGAAGGCACCTACTTCAAAAACTACAAAATCCATTTTGCCTTTTCGTATCATGTAACTATAGAAAACCAAAGTAAAGATTCGGTACAATTAACCACCCGTCATTGGGAAATATATGATGCGTTGAACAACTTAGAAGTTGTAGACGGTGAAGGCGTAATTGGTAAAAAACCCGTTATAAAACCAGGCGAAAGCTATACCTATTCTTCTGGATGTTTACTCTCATCTCCTATTGGCGCTATGAAAGGCTACTTTAACATGGTAAACTTTACCTCAACCAGAAGTTTTAGAGTCTTCATCCCAACTTTCAAGCTAAGTGCTCCTTTTGCAATAAACTAAATTGTATATCCATTTAGCTTAGTAACATTTGTTATCGATAATTCAAAATATACTTTGTATTTTTGTATTCGTTTACGAAACATTCGTAAATCAAAATGCAAAATTGTCTAATTTCAAAATACAACACCATGTTAAAAGGATTTTTTAATGTCCCAAAAGCGGTTAACGAACCCGTAAAATCGTATGCACCTGGAACTCCCGAAAGAGCAGCCGTTGCAGCAACTTATACAAAAATGTGGAACGATCAAGTAGAAGTTCCTTTATATATTGGTAGCGAAGAAATCAAAACCGGAAATACTAAAAAAATGTCAGCCCCTCATGATCATCAACATATCTTGGGTATTTATCATCAAGCCGACAAAGCATTAGTTGAAAAAGCAATTGCTTCTGCTTTAGAAGCTCGTAAAAAATGGGCAGCAATGGCTTGGGAAAACAGAGCTGGTATTTTCTTAAAAGCAGCTGAATTATTAGCAGGTCCATACCGTGCTAAAATCAATGCAGCAACTATGATTGCACAATCAAAAACCATTCACCAAGCAGAAATTGACGCTGCATGTGAGTTGATTGATTTCTTACGTTACAACGTAGAATTCATGACAAAAATTTATGCAGATCAACCAGCTTCTACATCAGATATGTGGAACCGTGTTGAATACAGACCGTTAGAAGGTTTTGTATATGCAATTACACCATTCAATTTTACAGCAATTGCAGGAAATTTACCTTCAAGTGCTGCGTTAATGGGTAATGTGGTAGTTTGGAAACCAGCAGCTACTCAAGTATATTCTGCTAATGTTGTAATGCAAGTTTTCAAAGAAGCAGGTTTGCCAGATGGCGTTATCAATATGGTAATGGGTGATTCTGGAATGGTTTCTGACGTTGTTTTATCAAATCCACATTTAGCGGGTGTTCACTTTACAGGTTCGACGGGTGTTTTCAATGATATTTGGAAAACGATTGGAAATAACATTGCTACTTATAAAACATATCCAAGAATTGTGGGTGAAACTGGTGGAAAAGATTTCATCATTGCACATCCATCAGCTAATCCAGCACAAGTTGCAGTAGGAATTGCTCGTGGTGCTTTTGAATTCCAAGGGCAAAAATGTAGTGCTGCTTCTCGTGTTTATGTACCTCAAAGTTTATGGCCAGCAGTTCAAGCGAAATTAGAAGCGGATTTGAAATCGATGAAAATGGGTTCGCCAGAAGATATGAGTAATTTCATTACTGCTGTAATTTCAGAAGCTTCATTTGATAAATTAGCGCGTTACATTGACCAAGCTAAAAACGATAGCGATGCGGAAATAATCATGGGTGGAAATTACGATAAATCAAAAGGTTATTTCATTGAACCAACGGTTATCTTAACTACAAATCCAAAATACAACACCATGTGTACCGAATTATTTGGACCAGTAGTTACGATTTATATTTACGAAGACGCCAAATGGTCTGAAACGTTAAAATTAGTTGACGAAACTTCAGAATATGCTTTAACAGGTGCGGTATTTAGCCAATGTCGTTATGCTGTGGAAGAAGCAACCGTTGCTTTACAAAATGCAGCAGGAAACTTCTACATCAACGACAAACCAACAGGTGCTGTGGTAGGAATGCAACCATTTGGAGGCGCAAGAGGTTCTGGAACTAACGATAAAGCGGGTTCATCTCAAAACTTATTGCGTTGGGCTTCTGTTAGAACAATTAAAGAAACGTTCGTAACACCAGAAGATTATAAATATCCGTTTTTAGGATAATCCAAAGTACAAAGTGTAAAGTACAAAGTACAAAAAACCCGATTTTCAGTTGAGAATCGGGTTTTGTTTTTTATGGCTAATCACTAATTACTTTTCACTAATCACTACTTCTTATACTTCAACGGCAAATGCACCACTTTCTTAGTCTCAAAAAACTCATCTTTAAAGAAATCTGATAAATTATATTCTGTTGCTTTTGGGAAAGCTGCCAATTCTTCGGTTAAATCGCCTCCTTTTAAATATAAAATACCGTTCGCTAATTCGTGATTTTGTTTTTTTGAAACTTTATCATCTACCCAACTCACAAAATCAGGCATATTGGTTACCGCACGACTTACAATGAAATCAAATTCTTGTTTCACCAATTCGGCACGTTTTTGTTCCGCTTTTACATTTTTTAATCCTAAACCTGTAGCTACTTCATTTACTACTTTGATTTTTTTTGCAATGACATCAATCAAGTAAAAATCAACTTCTGGATGCAAAATTGCTAGCGGAATTCCAGGAAAACCGCCACCTGTGCCCACATCCATAATCTTTGAACCGGGACGGAATTCGATAATTTTTGCAATTCCTAACGAATGCAAAACGTGACGTGTGTATAATTCGTCGATATCTTTTCTTGAAATCACATTAATTTTTGCATTCCAATCCTCATATAGCGATTGCAATTTTTGAAACTGAAGTATTTGATTTTCAGATAAATCAGGAAATTGCTTTAAAATCTCTTCCATTAGTTAAATTTTACACAAAAATACGCTTTTTGGTGAATAAAAAATGACTAATATCATAAATGAAAAAATTATAATAATTATCTTTGGCAAAATTTGAATACAAAATTTATGAGTACTACAACCCCGATTTTCTCAAAAGAAGATAATCTGAAATTTTTCAGAACATTAAATAAAAGAGTAAACGACTATTTTAAAGAAAATAAAATTGACAAAACAGGAAACTGGAAATTGCACTTGAAAACCATTGTGATGTTTGGTCTATTCCTAACGCCATATTTCTTTTTATTGGCAATGGATATGCCTTTTTGGACTTACTTATTGCTTAACGTAGTCATTGGAATTGGCATGGCCGGCGTAGGAATGAATGTAATGCACGATGGAAATCATGGCGCTTATTCAACCAAATCTTGGGTAAACAAATTAATGGGCGGAAGTATTTACATCTTAGCCGGAAATGTTTACAACTGGCAAGTACAACACAATGTCTTACACCACACATACACTAACATTATAGGTCATGATGAAGATTTAGATGCAGGACGTGTTATACGATTTACAAAAGAAGCTAAATGGGAAAAATTTCATAAATTTCAACATTATTATTCAATTTTTTTATATGGATTATTAACATTCAATTGGGCTATCACAACTGATTTCCTTCAAATGAAACGTTACTTAAAAAGAAAATTATCTTATGGAGAAGCAAAAAGCCCTGCTTTTCAATGGACTACTTTGATTATCACTAAGACGATTTACTTTTCAATTTGGTTAGTATTACCAATGCTTTTAGGAATAACTTGGTGGAAAGTTTTAGTAGGCTTTGTTGTAATGCATTATACTGCTGGTTTAATCTTAAGTGTTGTATTTCAATTAGCTCACGTAGTAGAAGACACTATTAATCCTATTCCAGATGAAGGTGGAGAAATCGAAAACACTTGGGCTATACACCAATTGTTCACTACAGCTAATTTCGCACCAAAAAACTGGATTGTAAATTATTATACAGGTGGATTAAATCACCAAATTGAACATCATATTTTTCCAAATATTAGCCACGTTCATTACGATAAAATTGCTGAAATTGTAAAACAAACGGCAGCTGAATGTAATTTACCATATCACGAGTTTAAAACTACTCGAGCTGCAATTGCCTCTCACTTTAAACATTTGAGAGAATTGGGAAGAAAACCACAATTAGCATAATAAATAGAGAGACGCGAGGAATCGCGTCTTTTGTATTAACTATAATAACTAACTCACAATGAACCCGTTATCGGATAGAATAAACAATTTAGCTGTTTCACAAACTTTAGCAATGGCAGCTTTAGCAAGAGAATTAAAAGCGCAAGGAAAAGATATTATTAGCCTTAGTTTAGGAGAACCAGATTTCAATACTCCTGAATTCATTAAAGAAGCTGCAAAAAAAGCTATCGACGAAAACTACAGTACTTATACTCCGGTAGAAGGTTACTTAGAATTGAAAGAGGCTATCTGCAAAAAATTTAAAAGAGATAATAATTTAGAGTATAAACCTTCACAAATTGTTGTTTCAACCGGAGCAAAACAATCGTTATACAACATTGCACAAGTAATGTTAAACGATGGTGACGAAGTAATTCTTCCTGCACCCTACTGGGTTTCGTATTTCGAAATCATCAAACTTTCTGGTGGTGTTCCTGTTGAAGTTCCAACTTCTGTAGAAAGCGATTTCAAAATTACACCAGAACAATTAGAAGCAGCCATCACACCAAAAACAAAAATGATGTGGTTCAGTTCACCTTGTAATCCAAGTGGTTCGGTTTACAATCGTGAAGAGTTAACAGCTTTAGCTAAAGTTTTAGAAAAACATCCACACGTATATGTAGTTTCTGATGAAATCTACGAGCACATTAACTTTTCAGGTACTTTCTGTAGTATCGGTTCTATTCCTGGAATGTTAGAAAGAACGATTACTGTTAATGGAGTTGCAAAAGCATTCGCAATGACAGGATGGAGAATTGGTTACATTGGAGCACCAGAATTCATCGCAAAAGCATGTACAAAAATACAAGGTCAAGTAACTTCAGGAGCAAATTCTATTGCACAAAGAGCTACAATAACTGCGGTTGAAGCAAATCCAAGCGTATTAAACGAAATGGTTTCAGCCTTCAAAAATCGTAGAGATTTAGTGGTTGGATTAGTTAATCAAATTCCAGGATTCAAATTGAATGTTCCAGAAGGTGCATTTTATGTTTTCCCAGATGTATCTTTCTATTTTGGAAAAACCATCAAAGGAACCGAAATTAAAAACGCAACTGATTTCTCAATGTTCTTATTAGCAGAAGCAAATGTTGCAACGGTAACAGGAGACGCTTTTGGAAATCCAAATTGTATTCGTTTCTCTTACGCAACAAGCGAAGCTTTATTAACAGAAGCGATGAAAAGAATTAAAGAAGCAGTTTCTTAAATTATATTCAAATACATATTAGCACGAATTAATTTATAAATTAGATGAATTCGTGCTTTTTTATGCTCTAAATTCAAAAAAATCGAACTCGAATTAGAAATCTTGGATTTTTTATATGAACTTTGCACACTTTTTTTCGGCAAATCCCGAATAATTAAAGCTTTACAAATGAAGAAGAAGATTGAAATTTTAGCGCCTGCAAAAAATCTAACACAAGGAATTGCTGCCATAAACAGTGGTGCCGATGCGGTTTATATTGGTGCTCCTTTATATGGTGCACGATCTAATGCAACCAATTCTGTGGAAGATATTGCTGAATTAGTTAAATACGCACACCTATATAATGCTCAGGTTTTCGTGGTTATCAATACCATTCTATATGATAACGAGCTAGAACCATGTCGCCAATTGATTTGGAAATTGTATGATATTGGAGTAGATGCTTTAATCATTCAAGACATGGCGATTATGGAAATGGAGTTACCTCCTATCGTATTACATGCCAGTACACAAACCAACAATCGCGATGCAGATAAAATCAAATTCTTAGCGGATGCTGGAATCAAACGTGTGGTTTTAGCGCGTGAATTAAACTTACATCAAATCAAAGAAATCAGTGAAGCTTCTGATGTAGAATTAGAATTTTTCGTTACGGGTGCTTTATGTGTTTCGTTTAGTGGAAATTGTTATATGAGTGTTGCCAATGGAGAACGCTCGGCAAACCGTGGTTCTTGTGCACAAAATTGTCGTTTACCTTATAATTTAATTGATGGAAATGGCGATACTTTAATCAAAAATAGTCACTTACTTTCAATTAAAGATTTTGATGTTTCGAACCAAATTCCAAATTTAGTAGAAGCTGGAATTGTTTCTTTCAAAATTGAAGGTCGCTTGAAAGACATTGTATATGTAAAAAATAACGTTTCCTATTTACGTCAAAAATTAGATAGCTTCTTAAACGAAAATAGCGATAAATACACTAAAGCTTCTTCTGGAAAATGCACGTATTTATTTGATTCTTCATTAGATAGAACCTTCAATCGTGGCTATACCGATTATTTTGTAAACGAAAGACATCAATCTATCGGTTCTTGGGAAAGTCCAAAATCAAAAGGACAATACATTGGAAAATTAATTAAAACCGTTGGAAATTCATACGAAATTGAAAATGGCGAATTATTAAATAATGGTGACGGATTGTGTTTCATCAACGAAAACAACGAAGCCGAAGGAATTTACGTTAACCGTGCTGAAAACGGAATCGTTTATCCAAATGTGTTGAAAGAAATTAAAGAAGGCACTTTTATTTACAGAAATAACGATGCCGCTTTCATTAAATTGGTAGAACGTGAAGACAGTGCCGTTCGAAAAATCAGCACAACATTACTTTTAAAAGAAAACGAAACAGGTTTTGAATTAATCGCAACTGATGAAGACAGAAATGTAAGCGTTGTAAATTTGGTTCACCCAAAAGAACAAACAAAAAACAACGAATCTTTAGCAGAAAATTTCAAAATCAATTTAGCAAAAACAGGATTTACTCCTTATACAGCTAATGAAATTACGATTGAATTTTCTGGAAATTGGTTTTTGCCTATTTCAAAAATCAATGAAATGCGAAGAACAGTTTACGAACAATTATCGGAAATTCGTTTGAAAAATTATGTGCGTAAAGAACACCAATTGGTTAAAACATCGCATCCTTATCCAAAAACGAAATTGGATTTCATGTACAATGTGGCTAACAAAACTGCTCGTAAATTCTACGAACGTCATGGTGTAACCGAAATTGAAAAAGCATTCGAATTGCAATGGGATCCTGGGAAATCTCGAGTAATGACTACCAAATATTGCATCAAGTACGAATTAGAGCGTTGTCCAAAATACCATCGTGAAAACATGGACAAAAAAGTAAAAGAACCTTTAGTTTTGAAACAAGGCGAATTGGAATACAAACTAAAATTCAATTGCAAACCTTGCGAAATGGAAATTTGGGAAAAAGATGCCGAATTTGAAATTGAAGACGAAGATTAAATTCATACAAATGGAAAATACAGTTTTACATAAAGCAAACACAAGAGGACATGCCAATCACGGTTGGTTAAACGCTTATCACAGTTTCAGTTTTGCAAGTTGGTATAACCCAGAAAGAGTTCAATTTGGAATGTTGCGCGTATTGAATGACGATACTATTGCTGCCGGAATGGGTTTTGGCACGCATCCACACGACAATATGGAAATTATTACCATTCCATTG
>JBIKZB010000028.1:0-10936 GCA_044354955.1 Flavobacterium sp.
TCTACATTCTGATCAAGGTTGGCAGTATCAAATGAAACAGTATCAAAATTTACTCAGAGAAAAAGGAATAAAACAAAGTATGTCAAGAAAAGGAAATTGTCTGGATAATGCTATTATTGAAAACTTCTTTGGAATATTAAAATCAGAAATGTTTTATACTCAAAAATTTAAATCAATAAAACAATTAAAAAAAGAAATTGATAAGTATATTATCTATTACAATAACGAAAGAATTAAATCAAAATTAAACAAAATGAGCCCAATAAAATATCGAGCTCATTATTATCAAAATTAATTATAAATTTGTCTAAACTTTTGGGTGCAGTCTATTTTCATTGGAGTTTTTGTTTTTATTGATTCATCGAAATTAAAAATTCTTCGTTGTTTCGTGTTTTCTTAAATCGGTCATGGATGAAATCCATAGCTTCTACTGGGTTCATATCGGCTAAGTATTTACGCATGATCCACATTCTGTGAATGGTGTTTTCGTCTAATAATAAATCATCACGACGCGTGCTTGAAGAAACCAAGTCGATAGCAGGGAAAATACGTTTGTTAGAAATTCTTCTATCCAACTGTAATTCCATGTTACCAGTTCCTTTGAATTCCTCAAAGATAACTTCGTCCATTTTAGAACCAGTTTCTGTTAATGCTGTAGCGATGATACTTAACGAACCACCATTTTCTACATTACGAGCTGCTCCAAAGAAACGTTTTGGTTTTTGTAACGCATTCGCATCTACTCCACCACTTAATATTTTTCCAGAAGCTGGTTGTACGGTATTGTATGCTCTTGCTAAACGAGTGATTGAATCTAATAAAATCACGACATCGTGACCACATTCTACTAAACGTTTTGCTTTTTCTAACACAATATTCGCAATTTTAACGTGTTCTTGTGGCTCTCTGTCAAAAGTTGAAGCAATTACCTCACCACGCACACTGCGTTGCATATCGGTTACCTCTTCAGGACGTTCGTCAATTAATAAAACAATCAAGTAAACCTCAGGATGATTCGCTGCAATGGCATTAGCAACATCTTTCAACAACATGGTTTTACCTGTTTTTGGTTGGGCAACAATCATTCCACGTTGTCCTTTTCCAATTGGAGAAAACAAATCAATAATACGAGTTGAAATAGTACTATTTCTATCCGCTAAATTAAATTTTTCTGTTGGAAAAACCGGTGTTAAATGCTCAAACGAAATTCTATCACGAACTACTTGTGGGTCATGACCGTTGATTTTTAATACTTTCACCAAAGGAAAATATTTTTCACCTTCTTTTGGAGGACGCACCACTCCTTTTACAGTATCACCCGTTTTTAATCCGAACAAACGAATTTGTGAGGTAGACAAATAAATATCATCTGGTGACGCTAAATAGTTGTAATCAGACGAACGTAAAAATCCGTAACCATCAGGCATCATTTCTAAAACACCTTCACTTTCAATAATTCCGTCGAACTCGTAATCTGGTTCTCTAAAATTAGGTTTCTTATTTTGATGGGGATTTTTATTGGTATTTCCGTTGTTTCCATTGGTTCCTTCATTACTAACGTTCTTTTTGTAATCAGGATGGTTTGGATTATTTTGATTTGCCTTGTAATTTGGGTTTTTAGGCAAATTTTTCTCGTTTTGCGTATTCTCTGTTGTTTCAGAAGATTCAATCGTGGTTTCTGCTTTTGGAGCTTCTTCTTTAGTAACTTTATGAGGTAAAGGTTCCTTTTCTTTAAAATCTTTACGTGGTAATTTATTGTTTGGCTTGGGAGCAAATTCTTTCGGTTCTGCTACTTTAATTTCTTCAACAACTTCTTCTTTTACAGGAATTATTTCTTCTGGTAAATCTTTTAGAGGCTGCGAAAACAAGTCTTTTTTAATTTTTGGAGCTTGATTAACTTCTTTTTTTGGAAGCATTCGCACTCTTTTTTCTTTAGGTTGTTCAGCTACTTTTTCCGTAGAAATATCCGATTTTATAACTTCGGGTTTAGCTGCTTGTAAGTCTAAGATTTGATATACTAAATCGTCTTTTTTAAGCGAACGGTATTTATTAATCTTAGCTACTTTTGCAATTTCTTGCAAATCAGAGAGTTTCATCTCTTTTAATACTTCAATATCAAACATGGATATATTTTGAATAAAATTGTTGGTTGATTAAAAACAAAAAATGATAAGATTTTTTTTGTAGTGTAAGGTGTCGCAGAATGAAGTACTTACGACTAATACTATGCAATAGTACGAATAAATTTGGAAATAACAATAGTTTAAATTAAAAAGAAATACTATTTTTGCTTTATCAAAAAAGAAAATAATGTTACAACGCATTCAATCACTTTATATGTTAGCCAGCGCAATTGTTACTGGTGGACTACCTTTTGTTTTTGAATTATGGACAGATAAAAATAAAGTCGACGTTTTTTTTACTTCTTCACTTATTTATATTAGTCTGTTTGTATTGTCAACCGTATTAGCTATTTATAGTATTTTTAATTTTAAAAAGAGACAACATCAATTTGTTTTAAACAGATTGAACATGATATTTAACTTTATTTTACTAGGATTTTTTGTGTATCGCTCGCTAAACTTATCCGGAGAAACGTTTGTTTCAGAGAAGGGTATTGGGATGTTTCTTCCTGCAATTTCTATCGTTTTATTAGTCTTGGCAAACAAGGCAATAAAAAAGGACGAAGATCTCGTAAAATCTGTTGATCGATTACGATAAACCTATCATCTTAGTTTATTAGTGCGAAGAAAAAATCCGAAGCGAAAGTTTCGGATTTTTTTGTTTATTTAAACTGAAAACTGCGACTGAATACTGAACACTACTTCTTCCCTAGTTCAATAACCTCCAAACTCTGGATTTTATCGCCATCGATTTCAAAACGTAACATGGTTCTAACTTGATGAAACCCATATTTTCCGCATGCGCCTGGGTTCATGTGTAATAAATTCAGTTTTTTATCAAATTGCACTTTTAGAATATGAGAATGTCCACAAATAAATAACTTAGGAGGGTTTTTAGTAATTTCAGCACGAATTGCAGGGTTGTATTTATCAGGATAACCACCAATATGCGTAATCCAAACCTCTACTCCTTCACAGAAAAAACGATTGTTTAATGGAAATTCCATTCGAGCCTTATCGTCGTCAATATTGCCATAAACCCCTCGAAGTGGTTTTAACTTTTTAATGGCATCAGTAACTGCTAAATCGCCAATATCGCCTGCATGCCAAACTTCATCAGCTTGGTTGACGTATTTCAAAATAGTATCATCAATGTGGCTATGGGTGTCAGACAACAATAGAATTTTCTTCATATGACAAAATTAAGTTTTTATTATCACAATTTGGAAGGAACTTTACTTTTGAATTTTGTAAATTTGCATCTTATTAAAAAAGCTGAACATTAAATACTGAACACTGACCACTATATTTTGAGATATTTCATAGAATTTGCTTACAACGGAAAAAACTTCCACGGATTTCAGAGTCAGCCTGACGCCGCTTCGGTACAGGAAACTTTGGAAAAAGCACTTTCTACTTTATTCAGAGAAACTATTGCGATTGTAGGTGCCGGTAGAACTGATTCAGGTGTACATGCTAAGCAAATGTATGCTCATTTTGAAACCGAACTAGCATTAGATTCTGATTATTGGTCACATAAATTGAATTCGTTTTTACCGCCATCGATTGTGGTATTTAGTATTTTTAAAGTGTCCGAAGAGGCTCATGCGCGTTTTGATGCCACATCAAGAACCTACGAATATTACATGCATACTTTTAAAGATGCTTTTATTAGTGATGGAAGTTGGTATCACTCCCATTCATTGGATTTGGATAAAATGAATGAAGCGTGTAAAATTTTATTTGAATACATTGATTTTGAGTGTTTCTCTAAAGTACATACCGATGTGAATACGTTTAATTGTAAAATTTCGGAAGCACATTGGAAACAATCGGGAAATCAGCTTATCTTTACCATCACTGCCGATCGATTTTTGCGCAATATGGTAAGAGCAATTGTAGGAACCATGGTAAACATAGGGTTAGGAAAAATTGATGTATCCGATTTACGCAGCATCATAGAAAGTAAAAACCGAGGAAAAGCAGGGTTTTCAGTGCCAGCACACGGCTTATATTTAGTTAATGTTAGGTATCCGTATATTGAAGACAGAAAATAGATTTTAGAATATAGAACACAGAAAATAGAATATAGAATATAGATAATAGATAAATGAAGTTCATCAAATCCAATTCACTAAAAAAAGTATTGCACTATGCGAAGCCTTACCAAAAAAGGTTCAATTGGGTGATTGTTTGGGCTATTTTACTTTCAATTTTTGCGGCTGCACGACCGTATTTACTAAAACAGACCGTTGACCAATACATCAAACCCGAAGATAAACATGGTTTATTATTGTATGTAATTATCATGGCAACTGTTCTTTTACTAGAAGTTGTAGCGCAATTTTATTTTACATATTGGGCCAACTGGTTAGGACAAGATATTATAAAAGATATTCGTGAAAAATTATTCCATCATATTGCCTCATTTAAAATGAAATATTTTGATAATGAGCCCGTTGGAAAACTAGTAACTCGTTCGGTTTCAGACATTGAATCGATTGCTAGTATTTTTAGTCAAGGATTGTTTATGATTGTGAGTGATGTACTGAAAATGATTGTGATTTTAGGTATCATGTTTTTCATGAATTGGAAACTATCCATTATTGTACTATTAGCCATGCCTGTTTTAATCTACGCAACAGATATTTTTCAAAAGAAGATGAAGGTGGCTTTTAATGATGTTCGAAACGAAATTGCCAATCTAAATACTTTCGTTCAGGAGCGATTAACCGGAATGAAAATTGTGCAATTGTTTAATAGAGAAGCTATTGAATTAGAAAAATTCAAAGAAATCAATCAAAAACACAATGTGGCATGGTTAAAAAATATTTTATATAACTCTATCTTCTTCCCTATTGCCGATATTGTTTCCTCTTTAACTCTTGGGGGCATTGTATTTTATGCAGGTGTTTCAATAATGAATGGAGATACTGTGACAACCGTTGGTGATTTATTTGCATACACAATGTTAATCAACATGTTATTTAATCCTTTACGCCAAATTGCGGATAAATTTAATGTCATGCAAATGGGAATTATTGCAGCCGATAGAGTATTCGAAATCTTGGAAAAAGATGAAAATGTTCAAGAAAACGGTACTGTAACAGTTGGTCATTTTAAAGGATTAATTGAATTAAAAGAAGTACGTTTTAGCTACATTGCAAATGAAGAAGTTTTAAAAGGAATTAATCTTCAAGTGCAACCCGGTGAAACCATAGCCATAGTTGGAAGTACTGGCGCTGGAAAATCGACCATCATTAATTTATTGAATCGTTTTTACGAAATTAATTCGGGTGAAATTACTATTGATAACCGAAACATCAACGAATATACTTTAGAAAGTCTTCGCAAGCAAATTGCCATTGTTTTACAAGATGTTTTCTTGTTTGCCGATACCATTTATCACAACATCACCTTGCATAACGAAGCCATTTCGAGAGAAGATGTAATTGTTGCAGCTAAAAAAATTGGCGTGCACGATTTCATCATGACCTTACCGGAAGGTTACGATTATAACGTAAAAGAACGTGGCGTGATGCTATCTTCGGGACAGCGCCAATTGATTGCCTTTTTGAGAGCGTATGTAAGCAATCCAAGTATTTTGATTTTAGATGAAGCTACGTCGTCTATTGATACGCATTCTGAGGAATTAATTCAAAAAGCTACCGAAACCATTACCAAAGACAGAACTTCCATTGTTATTGCTCACCGCTTGGCAACCATTGTCAATGCTAGCAAAATAATCGTAATGGACAAAGGTCAAATCGTGGAACAAGGCACGCATCAAGAATTATTAACGAAAGCAAATGGATATTACAAGAAGTTGTATGATTCACAGTTTGCTGTTGAAGTTGAATAGTTAATCGGTTACGGGTTTCAAGTTTCAGGTTTCAAGTTTCAGGTTTCAAGTTTCAGGTTTCAGGTTTCAAGTTATACCAAAGTTTGTCATGCTGTTAAGCTTCTCTTGAACTAACATTTTTTCTTAGGAACACAGATTTAATAAATTTTAGTAATTTTTAAATTTTATTAAATCTGTGTTCCTAAAATTATAACTTATTTGAATTTTGGAATTTGAATTTTGAAGTTTATTTAATTTTATTTCCTTAAATTCGCAACTTATAAATAAAACTGAAATACTTTATAAAAATGAAATACGATATCATAGTTTTAGGAAGTGGTCCTGGTGGTTATGTAACTGCTATTAGAGCATCACAATTAGGCTTTAAAGTAGCCGTTATTGAAAAAGAAAGTTTGGGTGGAATTTGTTTAAATTGGGGTTGTATTCCAACGAAAGCATTATTAAAATCGGCTCAAGTTTTTGATTACCTAAAACATGCTTCCGATTATGGATTAACTGTTACCGCATTTGATAAAGACTTCAACGCTGTTGTAAAACGTTCTAGAGACGTTGCAGAAGGAATGAGCAAAGGTGTTCAATTCTTAATGAAGAAAAATAAAATTGATGTAATTGATGGTTTTGGAAAAGTAAAACCAGGTAAAAAAGTAGATGTAACTGCAGCAGACGGAAAAGTAACTGAATATTCAGCTGATCATATCATTATTGCAACAGGAGCGCGTTCTCGCGAATTGCCAAACTTACCACAAGATGGTAAAAAAGTAATTGGATACCGTCAAGCAATGACATTACCTGAGCAACCAAAGAAAATGATTGTTGTAGGTTCTGGTGCGATTGGAGTTGAGTTTGCACATTTTTATAACGCAATGGGAACAGAAGTGACGATTGTAGAATTTATGCCAAACATTGTTCCTGTAGAAGACGAAGATATTTCAAAACAAATGGAACGCTCTATGAAAAAAGCAGGCGTTTCTATCATGACCAACGCTTCTGTGGAACGAATTGATACTTCTGGAAACGGAGTAAAAGCATTCGTTAAAACCGCTAAAGGAGAAGAAGTTTTAGAAGCGGATATCTTATTATCAGCAGTTGGAATTAAAACCAACATCGAAAACATTGGATTAGAAGAAACCGGTATTGCTACCGATAGAGATAAAATCTTAGTAAATGCATATTACCAAACTAACGTTCCAGGTTACTACGCTATTGGCGATGTAACGCCAGGTCAAGCTTTAGCACACGTTGCTTCTGCAGAAGGTATTTTATGTGTGGAAAAAATTGCAGGTTTACACGTAGAAGCATTAGATTACGGAAACATTCCAGGTTGTACGTATGCAACTCCAGAAATTGCTTCTGTGGGTATGACTGAAAGTAGGTAAATTCCCATTCTCAGCTTCAGGAAAAGCAAAAGCAGCAGGAACGCCTGACGGATTTGTAAAAGTAATTTTCGATGCTAAATACGGCGAATGGTTAGGTTGCCACATGATTGGTGCCGGTGTTACTGATATGATTGCAGAAGCAGTTGTAGCTCGTAAATTAGAAACTACAGGACACGAAATCTTAAAAGCAGTTCACCCACACCCTACCATGAGTGAAGCGGTTATGGAAGCTGTGGCTGAGGCTTACGGTGAAGTAATTCACTTGTAGTCCTTAGAACAAAGAAATAGATTTTAGAAAATAGATTAAATCCGATTTGTGAAAGCAGGTCGGATTTTTTTGTTGAATAGATATTTATTGCATAAAATTCACACCCACAATTTTACTAAAAATGGTTAGTTTAAATAATTATTTTTTTGTTTTAAAATAAATATTTATACCTTTATAAATAGGTAAATGAATAGCAATTTTATTAAATTTGATTTTATGGTAAAAAATACACTTTATTTTTTCGTAGTTTTAATGTTATCATTAAGCATTAGTACTTATGCTCAAGAAATTGGTAAAAAAAAAATCTTTACATGAATTAAAAGACGAAATAAATCCTCTTAATTTTGCTAGAGTAAATTTTTATAAAAACACGCTAGTTTTTTATAATGAATATTTAGATACCGAGAGTGGTTCTATTAATACCACCGATTTTAGGTATACACATCCATTTAAAAATCGTTCTTGGAATTTCAGAACTGACATTCCGTTAATATCAGGAAATACATCTTCTGAAAATAAAACTGCAATTGGTGATATTTCTTTTAGTATAGCTCATATTCCTTATTTAACAAATAAAAGAGGCGTTTCTTTTAGGGCTAGAATTACTACAAATTCAAGTAATAATAAAGATTTTGGCACCGGAAAATGGGTTTTTACTCCAACGGTTTTTTATGGTCAATATTTAAACAAAAAAGGATCTGTACTTTGGACAACATATTTAGAAAACAAATTCAGTTTTGCAGGAAGTAGTAATAGAGCAAATATAAATGCCTTTGCTTTAAACAATTCAATAAATTATTCATTTTCAAAAAGTTGGATTTCTTCAGATATTACTATCGGATACAATCAAATATCAGAAAAAAAACCAATAGCAATTGCGTTTGAATATGGAACTAAGTTTACACCAGACACAATGCTATATTTTCATCCAAGTTTTGGAATTGGCTCAGAACGACAATATAACCATGGTATTGAATTTGGTTTAGTTATTTTATATTGATAAATCTAATTAATAGTAAATTTAAATCATTTATGCTTTTTTATTTTTTTTACTATTTATCTTTTAAGTAACTTTATAAAACTAAATTAGTTCCTTTTAAGAAACATTACTGAAACACTAATTAATAAAAATATCTTATATTTAATAAATAATCAGGTAAAAACTTAATTATAAATATTTTAAATATTAATTTTAAAAAATTAAAAAAATATAAAAAATGAAAATTAAAAAAATATCTTTAATATTGGTGCTCATAATTATGAATTCATTTTCAATTCAGGCACAAAACAATGAGGAAGAAAAACTAAATCTTCCTGGCGATAATTTAAACTTATATGCTGTTTTAAATTTATTTCAAGAATCGGAAACACTAGAACTTTTTGAGAAAAATTTAAATGCGGAAGATTCTAAAATTAACAATCTTGATTTAAACAATGATGACAAAATAGATTATATAAAAGTCTTTGACAATGTGGATGGTGACACGCATTTAATTGTACTACAAGTAGCCATAAATGAGAAAGAAAATCAAGATGTTGCTGTGTTTAGTGTTGGTAAAGACGATAACAAACAAATTCAAATTCAGTTAATTGGTGATGAAGAATTGTATGGAAAAGATTACATAATTGAACCTAATACAGCTGACGCAAATTCTCAGGGCGCTACTCCAAATCCAGGTTACTCAACAAACACAACAAATTCAGATGGTAAAACCGTTGTGGTTGAAAAAACAGTAATTGTTCAAGTCCAAACATGGCCAGTAATTACCTATATGTATACTCCAGCATATGTTCGTTGGAATTCTCCTTGGTATTGGGGTTATTATCCTTCGTATTGGAATCCTTGGAGACCTTACTATTGGCATTATTATTACGGGTATCATTATCATTGGCATTCTCATTATCACGGACACTATCGCAATAGCCGCAATTATCGTACTCCATTGTATCAAAACAATTATTACAATAGAAACCGCGCCTCCTCTACTACCGTTAGAAATAATAGAAGTATTGGAAAATACAACAACACTTATTCAAGACCTGAAACAAGAAAAGACGGTGCTGCAGCAGTTGCACGCAGAGATCAAAATAGCACACGCCCAACATTTCCTTCAACAAGAAATTCAGGCACTATAAATACACCTAATAGAACGGATAATAATTCAACAAGACCAGCTACAAATACTAGACCAACAACAAGACCAACAACAAGACCAACAACAAGACCAACAACAAGACCTGCAACAAGACCTGCAACAAACAACAATAGACCTTCTACAACTAGACCTTCGACTAGACCAGCAACCAACAACACTAGACCTGCTATTAGACCCGCAACAAAACCTGCTACTAGACCCGCTGCGAAAAACAATACAAGGTCGACTAAAAAAACATCATTCTAATGAAATAGTTCAAAATATTTCAATTGAATCACCAATAGTTAAACATTAAATCAACTAAAAAACAACTCTGATTTAACTTAATTCTTAAACCAATGAAATACTTGATACTTTTGTTTTTATATGCTTTTCAATTGGGTAATTCAGCCAGTTTTGCTCAAAATAACATTATAAAACCAGGTTTTATTAAAGAAGAATATATAGAATTACTAAAAATATCAAGCAGACAAAGTGATACTTTATATAATCCAGATTTTCCAGCACCGAAAGAATTTGAAATGGTTTATAGATCTCCTGTAATGGGGTTGGATAATCGATGGGATTTATGGGTTTCAAATAATTCAACTGCAGTAATTAGTATTCGTGGAACAACTTTAGAAAAAGTAAGTTGGTTGGAAAATTTTTATGCTGTGATGGTACCTGCTAAAGGCCAATTAAAAATTGCAAAAGATTTTACTTTTAACTACAACCTATGTGAAGACGATAAAGCAGCTGTTCATACTGGGTGGTTAATTGCTACAGCTTTTCTTTCTAGAGATATTTTACCAAAAATAGACGAATTATCTAAAAAAGGTGTTCATGATATTTATATTATGGGGCACAGCCAAGGAGGTGCTATATCATATCTATTAACTGCCTATTTACTAAACTTACAAAAGGAAAATAAAATTTCTAATAAAATTGTATTTAAAACATATTGCAGTGCCGCACCAAAACCTGGTAACTTACATTTTGCATATGCTTATGAAAACATGACAAAAGGTGGCTGGTCTTATACTGTTGTAAATTCAGCAGATTGGGTTCCAGAAGCTCCTTTTTCAATACAAACTACAACCGATTTTAATCCTTCAAATCCTTTTGCTAATGCAAAAAAGGTAATTAAAAAAGCACCGTTCTTTAAACGAATA
>JBIKZB010000254.1:0-3134 GCA_044354955.1 Flavobacterium sp.
GAATTTTTTTATTTTCATCTTCAACCAAAATTCCAGACTGGAAGTTAGCTAAAAGAGTTTTAAGCAATTCAATATTATGTTTTAAATCTAATTCAATTTTATTTCTTTCTTCAACATTAGCAATCATTTGAGCAAAAAAGAGCAATAAGTCTTTTTCTTTATTAGCATAATTATAATGATTTTTAACCGAATCAAACCCTACAAATCCTATACATTCATTTTTACCCATGATAGGTAAAACAAGTAAACTTTTAATATGTTGATCGGATAAAATTTGTTTCAATTCTCCTTCAGGTAAATCTTCAACCACAGGAATGCTCATGGTTTCTCCTTTGGCATTAGAATCTACCCAATCTTTCATTACCTCAAAAGGAATATTTTGTAAATTTTCTAACTGAGGCTCTATACCTTCATTACACCATTCAAATGTATTAGAACAGGTTTGATTTTGGTAATCATATTCAAAAATATAAGCTCTATCCGCAGAAACAAAACGAGCTAATCGCTGTAAAGTATGACTTTTGGTTTCATTTATTTTTTCAGCAGGAATATTAATATAATTGGTAGCAATTTCCATTAATAATTGCTGCATTAATACCAATAAATTTATAGCATTTTCGTTCTTTATTTGTTTTTCAACTTGTTGATTTAAATATTTCGAAATAAAAAGTAAATCATCTGCATCATCATCATCATGAATGGCCGCATAATTTTCATCCATCAAATCTAAACTATCATAAAGATTTGCAATAGATTGTTTTTTTAACTCATATTCAGACTTTAAACTTTTATTAATTGACTGATACTCTTTTTCACTTTCTTGAAAGGCATGATTGATTATTTCTTTATCCCTTTCAAAAGAAAAATAAGAATCGTTAACAGCATTAATAAAATTTTTTAGCAAAGGATTATCTAAACAATCATCTGTTAAAAATTTTTTAATTTGTTTTTGGAGTAGCTTGTGTTGTTCCATAATTAATCCAATTCATCCAAACAAGTAATCGTCATAGTTTGATTGTGAAGTTCACAATTTGAAAATGGTTTTAATGGCGAAATTTCACCATAAGAATAAAACCCTGCTAATGAAGTTTTATTACCAAAAATTTCAGAAACCGCTTCAACTTCTTCCTCAATTCTATTGCTTAATATTATTTTTCTTCCCACACAACTAATCAACAAAGCTAATTTTGGCTCCATTGCAATCATACTTAAACAATTAGTTGCGGCATCACTTGCAGCATCAATTAACCGATCAAAATTAGCTTTCATAAATCTCACCTTACTACCTTCGGGTATATCACCTGCAAAAGTCATAGATTGCTTATTTTCATCAATTGAAAGAATAGTTCTTACGATTGCATCTTGTTTATCAGAAAGTTTTATTGCTAACGGAAATAATAATGCAGAGCCAGGAAGTTCATTTGCGTATTTTCCTAAATAGGTTTTATATAAGTCTAAAGCATTTTTATTATCTATTTCAAACAATTCGTTTCCACTCGCCTTAGTAACCTCACGTTCTAATCCAAAACTTTCCCATCCACCAAGAGAACCGTGAGCGAGAGTTAGTTTTTCTCCATAAAAACCAATAGCGACAATATTCCCAGATTGCGGAATACTATTTAAACCTACAAATGTTTTATTAAATTCTGTTCCATCACCAGCCATACCGCCTGTAATCAAAACACCTTCCGTATTTTTTGAATTTAATCCTTTTACTAATTCACTACCATTTACCATACCTCCATCAGAAAGAACGAAAATTAACTTTAAATTTTCTTTAGGTAACTGACCTACTAGTTTTTCTCCCGCTTCCAAACTAGAAACAGCGTTATCTATATTTACAACCGAAGTTTTAACATAGGATGTTGAAAAAAAAATAGCTACAATAGAAATCGCATGATCAAACACTTCAATATCAAAAATTTCACCTGCAGTAGAACAAAGACTTACTGTAGCATTAGGAAATTTAGATTGTATATCTGAATAGACTTTAGGATCTGTTATTAATTTACCCGAACCAAAACCAAGTATTAGTTGTACGTTTTCATACTGTAGGTTGTCTTTATTAATTTCTTTAATAAATGCATTGTTTTGATATAATAGTGAGGCAACTTTCATAGCAAGTAATTAATAATTAGAATTCAAAATAAATTATAAATAGTCGATTTTTCAATGGCTAACTTTAAGCTGGTATAATTACATCCCTATTTTTTTTTCAAAAAAATAAAACTACACAGCTATAATTCTTCAATAACTTCTCATCTAAACAAAATAAATTGCTTCATACTATTTCATTTGAAAATAGTAATAAATCAATACCATAAAATAAAAAAGCAATACTTCTCAGACTCCTAAATTCATCTAAAGCAATGATTTACAATCAAAAATGCAGTCTTTTATTCAAATTTAATGATAATTACTCAATAAAACTAATCATTTTATGAATAAAATAAGAGGAATAATAGTACAGGTTAGCAAAGTACCCGAAATATAAGCAACCAAAAACAAAGAAATTTCTTAAGAAAAGCTTGGCAAAGACAATAAAAAGAAGAGGAAATAAAAAAACCACCACATTTCTGTGATGGTTTTTAATTTGAGCCGGCGGAGGGACTCGAACCCACGACCTGCTGATTACAAATCAGCTGCTCTAGCCAGCTGAGCTACGCTGGCAACTCAAATTTCGAGTGCAAATATAAGGGTGAATTTTTAATTTCCAAATATTTATTGCACTTTTTTTATTGATTTTTTTAATTTAATTCGTTTATTTTCGCAACAAATTGATTAGCAGCCGCTTCGTATTCTTTACGAATTTGTTTAAAATGCGCTTTTTTATTCTCAACGTCTTTTTGATTTGCTTTTGTCATTAAAGCATCGAAAGTTTCGTAGATTTCATCAATTAATTTATCAGATGCTTCTGTTGGTTTTCCTGTAGTAGACATTTCCCAAATGTAAACGATGTTTACAATATCACCTAAAACGTAGTTGATTTCTTTTTTCAAGTTTTTAACGCTTGCCATTTTGTATAAATTTAAAATTTGAAGCAAAATTACATAATATATTTTGTTCTCAGTACATTATATAGAAATTTCTAACAAGGTAGCTTTACCTTTTAGAGTTAGATGTTCTATAATTGC
>JBIKZB010000255.1:0-3117 GCA_044354955.1 Flavobacterium sp.
TACAACTGTGTGTGCGTTTGGAGTGTAAACTAAATCTTTAAATGCTCTTTCGTCTGCAACAAAATGAACTGGCTGATTTCCTCCGTAGATAACGCAAGGAACCATTCCAGCATCACGTACGGCTTTAGTTGCCTTTTTACCTACGTTTTCTCTTTCTGATCCTTTAATCGTAATTGATTTCATTGTAAAATATATATAATTAATAAATACTTATTAAAGTGGTTTCTTGATTACATCAAAAATTTTCCACTAATAGAGTTGTTGTTTTGTACCATTTGCATTACTTCTGCAAATAATGGAGCACAACTTACCACTCTGATTTTCTTTGATTCTTTTCGTAACGGAATTGAATCAGTAACAATTAATTCTAATAATTTAGAATTTTCTATTTTTTCGTACGCTTCACCTGATAAAATTGGGTGCGTACATATTGCTCTTACACTTAATGCGCCTTTCTCCATCATTACATCAGCTGCTTTTGCCAATGTTCCTCCGGTGTCAATCATATCGTCAACTAAAATAACATTTCTGCCTTTTACATCTCCAATTAACTCCATTGTGTCAATTACATTTGCTTTTTTTCTTTGTTTGTAACATACTACAACATCAGATTCTAAAAATTTAGAATAAGCATAGGCTCTTTTTGAACCTCCCATATCTGGAGATGCAATGGTTAAATTTTCTAAATTTAAACTTCTTACATATGGTAAAAAGATAGTAGAAGCAAACAAATGATCTACTGGTTTTTCAAAGAAACCTTGAATTTGATCAGCATGTAAATCCATCGTCATAATTCGAGTAGCTCCAGCAGTTTCTAATAGTTTTGCAACTAATTTAGCTCCAATTGGCACTCTTGGTTTGTCTTTTCTATCTTGTCTTGCCCAGCCAAAATAAGGAATAACTGCGGTAATATGTCTGGCAGATGCTCTTTTTGCAGCATCTATCATTAATAATAATTCCATTAAATTGTCTGCACTTGGAAAAGTAGAACAAACTAGGAATACACGCAATCCTCTTATTGATTCTTCAAAAGAAGGCTGAAATTCGCCGTCACTATATTTAGAGAACGTAATTTTACCCATTTGAACACCATACTTTTCAGCAATCTGTTCAGCTAAGTACACACTCTGAGAACATGCAAAAATTTTTGCTTCTGGTTCTTGATACAGCATGTTAATTTATTGTTTAGTAGTTAGTTAGTGTTGTGTCGTATTAACGAGGTGCAAATTTAGAAATAAAATTGAACTCTGAAAGGATATTTTTAACTATTTTTTTATGAATTGCAGAAATATTTTTTACATTTGCACCCACTTAATGATTTAACCATCATTTTTCCATTGCCCGGATGGCGGAATTGGTAGACGCGCACGACTCAAACTCGTGTACTTAGGTGTGTGGGTTCGATTCCCACTCCGGGTACTTAGAAAATCCTTAATCAGCTTTATATAAGTTAGTTAAGGATTTTTTGTTTTTAAATCTGTACGGTATTTGTATTGTTTTAGTTTTTAATTATGGCGGTTTAGTCTATTTTTTGTGTTTGTTTAATAAGTAATCTTTAGGGGAATAGTTAGTCTGCTTTTTAAAATATATAAAAAAAGAATTATATGATTTAAACCCTACTTTATATGCCAATGCATCGAATGTTTTTGACTCTAAAAAATTATTGTTTATTAGATTTAATGAATCATTAATTTTGCAGTAATTTTTGTATTCAACGAACGACAACTTACAGTGGTATTTAAAAATATACGCTAAATGACTTGAAGGGATATTTAAACTATTAGATAAATCATTAATTGAATAATTTGAATCTCTAAAAGGGGTTTCTTTTTCAATAAAATTTTCAATTGCAATTATATATGAATTTATTTTATCAACTATTTTAGTTTGTAATTTAAACTCTTGTTTGTTTGATATATTTAGAATGGTTGGTTCCCAGATAAAATCATTTATTTTAATTTCATTATTTAAGCCAGCTATTTGTTTAATTAATTTTGGATATCCAAAAAGAATTTCGGGACTCAATAGAATTTTCAAAAAAACCAACAATAATAAAAAACTTTGAGTTATTGAAATCGTATAGCCTGAAAATTTATCCCCAGAATATATTTCAAAGATTAAGGCGGCTAAACTTCTTAAAAAAAAAATAATTATAACTATGTTGAAAAAACTTAACCAATTTTTTATTGCATCGTAATGTTTTGAATTGATTAATTCATTTTTATCTTTCTTTAAGATTTTAAAATAATTTTTTAAAATCTTAAAGAAATAAATAGAAATATATAATATTACACACAACTCCAAACCAATTTCTATTATGTCATGATATGAGTCTGTTTTATGATGTAGAAGTACAAAATATAAAAACAATACAATTGGAAAAATGAAATGGAGCAAATTTTTAGACTGGAATACCTTAATGTCTTTTATCAAAGTTATCAAGTATAGATAAGCACAAGGGGCAGCTATTAATGAGAGAGAATTTAATGCAGATGAATTTAGATTTAAAAATGGAAACAAGACATAATTTTCTGTAACACTAAAAATTGAACGTAAGGATGCTATAAAAAAAACAGCAGCAAGATAACCATTGACAATTTTATTTGATTTATAGGAAAAGAGTAACAAAAAAATCACAAAAAATCCTAGTATACCTACGAATAATGAGAAAAAAAATTGAATTTGCGAAAACATGATCTATTTCTAAGTATAAGTTTGTGATAGCGAATGTACTATAAAAATCCAATTAGTCAATTTTTTGCAACATATTATAATCTTAAAATAGTTACTGTTTTTTTAAAATGTTTATTATTTCTTTTAAAATTTTGATAGGTATTGTTTTGTTAGTTATTTGTGTCTTAATTTTGAATTAATAGGTATTTAAAACAAAACTATAAATCTCTTCTAACTCTATTTACAAAAAATGAAAATTAAATTTAAAAAACAAAAAACACTTGAGATAATACAATTAAACAAATCTATTAAATATGATATTAGTGGTGTTAATAAGATCTACATTAAACCTATTAGTTTTGTATTAGTTAAAATGTATTATTTAAATATTCTAACAAAAGAAGGAAAGAAAAAATCACACCTTTTTTTTAGAAAAGACAAAGA